>CANQOJ010000058.1 GCA_947625455.1 uncultured Clostridia bacterium
GGCGGTCAGCAGCAGAGAGTTTTGCTGGCAAGGGCGCTTTGCGCGACAAAAAAGCTGCTTTTGCTTGACGAACCCGTGACGGGACTTGATCCTATAATAACCGCAGAGTTTTACGAACTTATCGCAAAGATAAACCGCGAGGGCATAACCGTTATAATGGTAACTCACGATATAACCGCCGCTTTGAAATACGCAAACCGCGTTTTGTGTATGCGCGAAGAGGGTTGGTTTTTCGGAGATATTGACGAGTTTAAGAAGAGTGATTTTGCAAATCTCGCAAAAGGCGGTGGACAGAATGTTTGAGGTACTAGCTGAGATTTTCGGCACGCCTGTGCTTGTAAGAGCGCTTGTTGTGGGGATTTTGGTATCGCTCTGCGCGGCGCTGCTTGGGGTTTCGCTTGTATTAAAGCGATTTTCAATGATAGGCGACGGACTTTCGCACGTTGGTTTCGGTGCGCTTGCAATTGCAACGGTCATGAACTTAGCGCCTATGGCGGTGGCAATTCCCGTGGTTATTGCGGCGGCGTTTTTATTGCTCAGATTGTCGTCAAACGGCAAAATCAAAGGCGACGCGGCAATTGCACTTATTTCAACAGGCACGCTTGGAATAGGCGTTATGGCGGTTTCTCTTTCAAATGGAGTAAACGTGGATATAAACAGCTATCTTTTCGGAAGTATAATTTCCGTCAGCAAAAGTGATGTTGTAATAAGCGTGATACTTGCGCTTATTGTATTGTTTATGTTTGTTTTCTTCTACACGAAGATATTTGCGATAACGTTTGACGAGAGTTTTGCAAAAGCAACGGGCGGCGCGGTAGGCGTGTACAATATGATGATAGCTTTGCTTACGGCTATTACGATAGTCATAGGAATGCGGCTTATGGGAAGTATGCTGATTTCAAGCCTTATAATTTTCCCCGCGCTGTGTTCAATGCGCGTATTCAAGAGTTTTCTGTCAGTTACGATAAGTTCTGCGGTGGTTTCTGTTATATCGTTTATCATAGGAATGGTGATTTCATATGTTCTGGATACACCGTGCGGAGCGTCAATTGTCTGCGTTAATATAGCAATGTTCGCGGGATTTTTCGTTGTAGGAGTTATAACGGAAAAAAGAAAAGCATAGTTTTTTCACAATTAACCTTTGAAAGATAAAATTTCCGTTTATGTGATAATATTCGTCATTGACAAGTGAATGATTTTTTGTTATAATCTTAATTGTAGATCGGTTTATTGTTATTTACAAAGGAGGACAAGCTATGACAGATACAAATAACAACCCTAATGCTGACGGCGGTATTATCACCGACAACAATCCGAATGAACAGCAGAAAACCGTCGAACTTGCCCCTAAAGACAGACAGCTGCTTGACGCTTTGGAAGATATTATTGCAAACAGTTCAAATTCTTCGGTAAAAACAGGCGTTCAAAAACGTCCGCTGTCGGTTTCAGAACGTTTCGCAAAGGAGATTGTAAACAAGGGCGTTGGGATTATTTCACTCGGACTTATTCTGATAACATTCGGCGTGATTATGATTTGCTGTTTGTTTTCACAAGCGCCCGATTATCTTCTGCCTCTTAAACTTTCGCCGATAGCGGCAATACTTCTCGGAATAGAAATTCTGGTAACGCTGCTTATAAATCACGGGAGATTGAAGGTTAATATAATAAGCGTTGTCATATCCGGCGTGCTTGTTGTTGGCTGCTGTACGATGGGCGTTGTGCTTAATCATTCGTATAACGAGGATAAGATTGAATATAACAACCGCACGATTGCCGCGGAAATTTATGACAGGAGTTATAAAGAACTGCGCTACATAACCGATATTGAAGCAATGAACGTTGAGGTTGACTTAAATCCCGACGGCACGGGCGTTACAAAAGGACTTGACGCGCTGTCGGCAGGCGACAGGGTAGTGGTAGATGTTGAGTTTGGGGGCGTTTATTCTGCGCCGAATGCATTTGCGGCTGACTGCAAGAAAATCATTGAGGGCTTTAGAATTATGGGCATAGATATAACAGATTTCCATTTTGCAAACGAAAGCGCATTCCATAGCTATACGCTTGATGTTGAGGGAAAGTATCTGCAAGATTATTCTGAAAGCCGTCTGACGGAAAAGGTAAACCATATTTATATCGAAGATACAAACTATCTTGAGGACCTTGATGATTTGGAAAACTCAAACACTGCGGAATAAAGTCTGTTTACATATCGCTTTATGGCGATTTATGTAAACATACTCTGAATTTAATAGGAGAATTATTTTGAATAACGAAGAAAAATTACAGATATACAGCTGTCTGAAAAGACAGTTTACAGATCCCGGACTTTATAAGTCGTCACGGATTTACGACTGGTTATTTACAAACGGATTTACTCTTGAAAATCTGGGATATAAGTCGTTTGAGGAATTATGCGAAGACTTTTCCGATGTGTTTATGTTTCAGGAGAACAAGGACAGCGGTTTTGTTCTTATAAAAGAATGGCAGGACGGCGAAAGCAGTTTGTCTGAGGGACACCCCGCAGACAGCTTTTTCGGAACAAGAAACCTTATTCTCAATGATGATATAATTGAAATGACGCAGCAGTCTCTTTACGCGCTTACAAAAATTCTTGGGAACAATTTCAATGTTCAGCAAATGAAGCAGGATATTTTTTACAGGTTTGAAGAGGCTAAACAGGCGGACAAGCTTGATTTTCTCGGAGAAAAATATGTGTTTCCGATTGACTATTGTCAGGACGGTCAGCTGGTAAACGGCATAATTACCAAAAATCTCAATTCCTACGGGAAAAGTCTTTACTTCTCGTTTGAAAAGACAAGGATATTCAGAAATCTGTCGTCAGTTTCAGAGAAAAAGTCGTCGTTTCCCGAAATACCCGCAGAGGAGAAAACAAGGATATTTGACCTTTTAAGCGGGAATTTCCCGATGTATCAGCCTTTGCATATGGCGGCGGTAAGCAAGTTTCTTACAGACAGAGGCGTTGACAGAATAAAATACGGTTTTGGGAAAATGAAAGACTTTCTTGCGCATATGCCTTTTCTTGAACTCAAAGAAATTATTTTGGGAGGAGTACCGCAAATACTTATCACTATAAATGATTATAAAGATGCTGAAACAAAGGAATATACCCAGAAAGTAAGCGAACAAGACAATAATTATAAAGCGCTTGAATTTGGCAATTTAAACGGCATGCTTAACACGGAAAAAACTTTTATAACCAAAGCGCCAAGTCATATCGAAAAGAAAGTACCGGAGGGAAAACTCACCGATTTCTGCAATCTGCCCGTAAAGCCTATGACAATTCTTGAAAGGTTTATTTCCGAAAGCGGTGTTGCCGTTGATTTTTATAAACTGTCAGACGCTTTATCGGAAGATTTTGAAACCGCAAGATTAAACGGAACAATCCGCGTTTATAACGGAAAAATCATCTTTCCCTGCAGATATAAAAAGAGCGACGGCACTGATATTGAACTTACTCTTAAACCCAGCGCCTATGACGGCAAAGAGTGGTTTTTGTATTATGTGGATACGTTTGTACGCGAAAACAATCTGTTTTTGATGAACTGCCCGAAGCAGTTGGAAGAGTTTGCATATATAAGCGATAAACAGGAAATGCTGAGCAGTCTTGCAAGCATGGCGGTTGATGAAGAGTGGGATTTTTGCGGACAAAATAGCTACTATATATTAGACAGGTATCTTAAGCATACATTCAGCAAAGCAGCATTTGAAAAGAAACTCTGCGTTTCCCATGACAAGGATTTTTCGGCGTTTAATACGGGGCTTGTTGACAAACGGTACGATTATATTTACGCTTGCTTTACACGCATTGATTACGGAAATGCGGAATGGAAATTTGCGGGATTTTGCACTGAATTTTCGAGTATTTTAGGAAAGCATATCGCTGAGATTTTTAATCCGCTGCCGTCTGCGCCCGTATATTTTGCGAGAAATGACGACTTGATATTTGACTTCATCAAATATCTGCATATTGATTATGAAAGTCTGTTCAAGGAAAATATTCAGCGGTTTCCTCTTGACTTTCTTTATGAACAGCTTTTTGACAATCAAGAGGCAAGAGGTATAGTCAATAAACTGCACTGCACCAACGCTGAAACCGAAATTACTGCGCTTTATGACAGAATTAAGGAAATTGTGGGTTCAAATTCACGGTTGTCGTTCAGAATACAGAATTGTCTGAAAAGTGCTGTGGAAATTGCAAAAAAGCGCGTTAAATGGAACTATAAGACCGCAATACCCGCATATTATCCAAAACATTCTGCGCCCGCATTGTTGTTGCCGCTGGCGCTTGCGGACGAACAAACTCCCGATTCTGTTCTGGTGTTGGAAATAACACGCCTTGGAAGTTATCAGGCGCGGACGATACTTTCTCTTTCGCAGGCTTATATCTGCGCAAGGCTTGTTTGCAGGTTATCAGATGAATGGCTTGATGCAAAAGAACTTAATCTTGAGTTGGAAAAAGACGAAGAAATATCAAATGGCAATTATTAAAACAATGCCTCGGTTTTTAAACCGAGGCGTTTTATTATTTATTTGAAATAATCGTCCAGATATTTAACAAATGCTTTGGTATCGCTCTTGATTTTGGTTTTGATAATGTCGGCTATTTCGGGATTGTCAGCGTGCATTTCAATGAAATACTTCTGCTTGGCTGTCTCCTCGTCCATTATTCTGACGCCTATTGTACAGGTGTTGTCGGAGTTTTGAATATAACGCACAACGACCGACGAACCTTTTTTCTTCATAGCGTCGCGTGTGTAAACTCTCACCGCTTCATTGAACATCTTGTCGCGTATTGACAACGGAACAGCTGAACCTAATTCCCGCGCCGCTTTTGTTCCGAACTCGGTATTTGAATAGTAAATTTCATCATCAATCTCAACCGCTTTTAAAAGATGACCGTTTGCTTTGTCAATCGCTTTCATCAGCCCAAAATAGTTTACTGCGTCCTCAAGCGACGTGATTTCGATAAGCTGGCTTTTTGACAGCGGACAGCCTAAAGAATATATAAGATGACATATCAATACGCAAATATCATCTATTTTTTCAACGCGTATTCTTGGAATTTCCAAATCATTTCCCCCTCAAATTTTTCCTGCGTCAATAAGCGCGGATAACAGCGCGATATTCATTGCCGCCTCAACGCAGGGAACAGCGCGCGGCACAACGCACGGATCGTGTCTGCCTTTAATTATAAGCTCGGTTTCTTTCATTTCCTTAAAGTCAACGCTTTTCTGCGGGCGTGAAATAGACGGCGTAGGCTTTAAAGCAACTCTGAAAATGATAGGCATGCCCGAACTTATTCCCCCTAAAATACCGCCGTGATTATTTGTTTTTGTCAGGATTTTACCGTCTTTTATAAAAAAAACATCATTATTCTCACTGCCGAAAATATCAGCGCATGAAAAGCCGTTTCCAAATTCAATTCCCTTGACAGCGGGGATAGAGAACACCAGTTGTGAGATAACGTTTTCAAGCCCGTCAAACATAGGCGAGCCTACACCCGCAGGAAACCCTACAGCTGCACATTCTACCACACCGCCGACGCTGTCCTGCGCCATTCTTGCAGAGTTTATAACTTCGCGCATTTTTTCCTCCGCGTCAGCTGAAAGCATGGGAAATCCGTTTTTGACCTTATTAAGCTGTTCAGCCGTAACGTTTACGGGAGAGAACTTTTCGTCGCAAACGTCCTTAATCCGCTCGATATGCGCGCCTGTTGTTATTCCTCTGCGTTCGAGAATTTGCCCGCAAACCGCTCCCGCAAAGCACAGCGGCGCGGTAAGCCTGCCCGAAAAATGCCCTCCGCCTCTTATGTCATTTGCGCCGTTATAGCGCAGAAACCCCGTATAATCAGCGTGCGCAGGCCGTGCAATATGCGAGATATTTCCGTAATCTCCCGAATGTTGGTCGGAATTAAAAATAACCGCGCACAAAGGCGTGCCCGTGGTTTTTCCCTCGTAAATTCCCGACATAATTTCGGGTATATCTTTTTCGTTTCGGGTAGTTGAAGTGCCGTCCTTTTTCGGCGCTCTTCTCTTCATAAAATCTGCTATTTTGCTTAAATCTATTTCTTCTCCCGCGGGGAGATTGTCAATTACAACGCCTATCGCCTTTCCGTGACTTTCGCCGAATATTGAAATATCAATACCGCCGTTAAAACAAGATGACATATATTTTCCTCCAACTACTTGATTTTCTTTTTTGTCGCGTCAAAACTCAAATCCAAAATCCACTTTATTTTTTCATCATCAGCTGTTCCGTTTAAAGCCGCCGTTATCCAACAGCTTTTATTCATGTGATAAGCAGGGAAGAAGCCGCTTTCTCTGATAAGCGAACCTATAAGTATATTGTCGCACTTTACATTTAAAACGTCAATAGTCCCGCCGTCCTTTATCCCTAACTTTTCCGCGGGAATATTCATTATCAGCGCAAACCACTTTTTGTTTTCGGGGTGACGGAATACAGCGTCCGTTGTATCGTTTTCCCACGGGTAATCTTCTTTAACGCCGTATGTTTCTAAAATGTGCGCTTTAAGTTCATCTCTTGTCATTCTCAACCACCCAAATTATTGTAGGCTTCCAGTATATGCGCTTTAAAGATCAATTTAAATCTCTTGTATATTCCCGCCGAGTTCTTTGTATATGTCAAAAAAGTTCGGGAATGATTTTGCTACGCACTCTGCACCGCGTATAACAAGCGGATTTTCACAGCGCGTTGCCGCAACAGCCATTGACATCGCAATCCTATGGTCGTTGAAGCAGCTGACTTCACCGCCTTTAAGCGTACCCACTCCCTCAATTTCAAGACTGTCGGCGGTTGACCTTACTTTTCCGCCTATCTTATTAAGACATTCTTCCATAGCCGCCAGCCTGTCGCATTCCTTTATCCTGAGACGCGCGGCATTTGTAATTCGGCTTGTGCCTTTGCAAAAGCACGCTAATACTGACATTATCGGCACTAAATCGGGAATATCAGAACAGTCAATTTCAAACGCCGTATTATTTTTGCAGATGTCAACAATAGCCTTGTCGCCCTGTAAAGAGCGTTCATTAAGCCCTTTTATCTCAATTGAAGAGCCGAGAGCATTTGCGGTATAGAAAAACGCCGCCTGTGAATAATCGCCCTCAACCGCACCCGAAAACGGTTTGAATTTTCCCATGCTTTTGACCGAATATCCTGTTTTAGTCTCACTTATTTCACAGCCGAAATCACGAAGAACGCCTGTTGTTATGTCAACATAAGGCTTAGATTGCAGGGGAGAGGTGAGTACAATTTCGCTGTTTTCCGAAAGAAGCGGGAGCGCAAGCAATAATCCCGTTATAAACTGCGAGGAAATCCCGCCGTCAATGCTGAAACTGCCGCCGCTTAGCTTTCCGCTGATTTTGCAGGGCAGATTATTTTCACCCATAAATTCAAACGCAACGTTATGCTTTGGAAACTCGTTTACAAAAGGAGTTATCGGTCTTTCGGGAAGTTTTCCTTTGCCGTTAAACTCGGCGTTTACACCAAGCGCCGCCGCTACGGGAATTAAAAACCTAAGTGTTGAGCCGGATTCACAGCAATCCAAAACCGCTTTTTCGGGAACTTTTTTTATTCCCTCAATTACAGCCGTTTTGCCGTTATACTCGATATTTGCCCCAAGCGCTTTCATACAGCCGATAGTTGCTTTGATGTCAACAGAGGGGGAGAGGTTTGATATTTCGGAGTTTCCGTCTGCAAGCGCCGCGGCGATTATCATTCGGTGAGCAACGCTCTTTGACGGCGGTACGATAACGCTTCCTTTAAGCGGTGTCGGCGTGATTTTTATATCCATATCTTCAGCCTTTCAGAAAATCCTTGTATTCATCTACCGACATCTTTACAACTTCGCTTTTGCCGATTTCGGGGCATATGATTATGTTCATTCCGCTTGAAAGATGTTTTTTATCATGCAAAGAAAGCTCATACAGTTTGTCCAAATCGTTTTCAACAGCGGAGTCGGTTATCGGAAGTCCGCATTTAATCAGCAAAGTGTCAAGCTTTTCGGCGGTGCCTTTTACTGTCATTCCGCGTCTTTCTGCGATATGCGTGAAAACGCTCATACCAACCGCTACCGCACAGCCGTGTGTAAGCCCTGTGAAGTTGTAATACTTTTCAATTGCATGACCAAGCGTATGACCGAAATTCAACAGCATACGCTCTCCCTTTTCGCGCTCGTCATTTTCAACTACCTGCCCTTTGATAGTGACGTTGCGCTTCATAATATCAACAAGATTGTTATTTATATCATTATTTGAAAGAATATCGAACAACTCTCTTGATTTTATCATGCCGTGTTTTATGACTTCAGCCATACCGTCCGAGAAAAATTCGGGCGTAAGCGTTTTAAGCGTTTCGGTATCGCAGATAACAAGGCGCGGCTGATGAAATGCGCCCACAAGGTTTTTTCCTCCCGCTATATCAACAGCAGTTTTTCCTCCGACCGAGCTGTCAGCCTGTGATACAACGGTAGTCGGTATCTGCACAAAATCAATGCCTCGCATATAAGTTGCCGCCGCATAGCCTGCCGTATCTCCTACAACGCCGCCGCCAAGTGCTATGATATAATCCGAGCGTGTATAACCGTTTTCAGCGAGAAAATCGTAGATGTTCAAAAGCGTTGAATGATTTTTAGACGCTTCTCCGTGAGGAAAAACAAACTTTTTTGCGCTGACGCCCGCTTTTTCAAGCGACTCCATAACGCGTTCACCGTAATATCTGTCAACGTTATCGTCAGTGATTACAGCAGCTTTTCCCGATTTTTTCAAATCCGAAACAAGTTCGCCCGTTTTGTCGATAATCCCTTTGTCAATAAGAATATCGTATGTTCTGCTTGCTTTAACCGTAACTTTTTCCATAAAATTACTCCTTATAATAAACATAAGTACATTTTACCATATTTCCAAGTAAATTTCAATAGCATTTTATTTACTTGTTGTTGTTTTTGGGAGGTTTAACCTTTGCAAGAGGATTTTGCTGCATGGCGTTTTCCATTTGCGAACTTGAAACGTGAGTGTATATCTGCGTAGTGTTAAGGTTTTCATGACCGAGAATATCCTTTAATACTCTGATATCAACGCCGTTTTGATACATAAGCGTAGCGGCGGTATGGCGCAGTTTATGTACGGAAAGTCCCATATTATCAAGACCGCAGCTTTTGAAGCAATCCTCGACGATTTGCTGAACACGGCGGTTTGAAATCCTGGTTTTGCGCCTGCTTAAAAACAAAGCGTCAGTTTTAGCGGTCATATCACGGCAGCCCGATGAGGCGCGCTGATCAAAGTCTGTCAAATCAGGTGCAAGATAATCAAGATATGCGTCAACGCAAGCTTGATTTAGGTAAATAATACGTTCTTTACTGCCTTTGCCGAGAACCTTAAGGGTATAAACCTGATTGCCGTCGGAATTGCGGGTTTTGCGTATATCTTTCATATTTATTCCCACCAGCTCGCTTAAACGCATTCCGCAGTTAAGAAAAAACGTAACAATGCAGTAATCGCGTTTTGGAAAAGGCGTGGCAACGTTTACAAGAAGTTCGATTGACTGTTCAAGAGTAAGATATTTCGGCAGCGCCGCTTTAGGGCTTGGCAGTTCAAGATTTGTCATAGGACTTACTTCAAACATATTTTTGTTGTTGGTAAGGAATTTGTAAAACTGCCTAAGCGTAACAGCTTTTCTGTAACGCGCTTTTTGATGGTTGTCCATTTTATTCTGCATAAAAATCAGAAATTCCTGTGCGTCTTTTAAATCAACGGATTTAATATCATCATCTGTTATGTCGGAAATATCAATTTCGGAAAAATCATCTTCATCAGCGCGGTTTCTGCTGATTTTATAAAACTTGAAAAAACTACGCAAGTCGTTGTAGTAATTCTTAACGGTAAGTTCAGAACGACCTTTAACGATTTGTTCGTAATAGATGAAATCCTTAATGGACTGCGGCGCTAAACTGTAATTCTTATTCTCGTACATGTAATTTTACCTCCTCCTTATTGCGTAAAATTTCTATTTTACGCAATAGCATATATTTTCCCTTTTTACATTATTATAGCACTTTGCAGAAAATTAGTCAATATCAAAAAGCATAACGAATTGCTCAAGTTCGTTAATATTGCATAAAAATGACGTTTATCAATACGCATGTTGTTTAAGGCTTTTTCAAATCATTCGATATATCTGCTAACTTTTTTCTGAAAAATTCAAAAAAATTTCGCTAAATGTTATTATTATACAAAAAATGGTTGAAATTTTTGAAAAAATGTGGTAAAATATATTTGTTAGGTTAAATTTCATTTCGCTTTTGCGGAAAAATCGAAAGGATTATTTTATGGCTAAAAACGTTAACAAGTCTGAAGAGAAAAAGACAGCTGCGGAAGTTAAATCTACCGCGGCAAAAAAGACTGCGGTTAAGAAACCCGCTGCAAAGCCTGTCGGAAGACCGGCAAAGTCCGCTAAAACTGCGGCTGCCAAAACGACAACAAAAAGAGCTCCCGCAAAGAAAACGGTTACTATTGATACCGTTTGCAAAAAGCTGGAGAAGAAAATTTCAAAGACAAAGGCTGCCGCTATCAAGAGTAAAATCGCTGTTGATATCGAAGTCTGGGGATTTGAGGACGGCTCTAACGGAAAAATGTATGTTGAGGTAAACAACGGCGCTGTTACCGTTTCCCCTCACACCTATATTGAGAAAGATTTCAGAGTATCTTTAAGCTACGCAAATGCTGCGGCATTTGTAGACGGAAAGATTTCTTTGAGCGCTCTTCTTGATTCAAAGGATTTCTATGCCGAGGGTAATATTGCCGCGGCTGTAAAGCTTGCGTCCATTTTTTGATGTCCAGTGAAAGACCTTTCTCTTTTGAAAGGTCTTTCATAATTTTATACTGCCTTGATTTTGATGTCATATCGGCAGTTAAAATTTCTATACAAATTGTTGCTTTTCTGCTCTGCTTTAAACGGTTTGGATATTCTTCATCAAAATATGTGAAAAACCGACAATTTTATGCTTCGAAATTTGTGAGAATAGTGAATTGATTTAAGAAGTTTTTACCTTTATAATATATATAAGACAACTATTTTTTCTGCCCGTTTCTCACCATATTTTTTACATCGATTGTTTTTTGGAGGAATTACCGATGGTTCATGTAAGAGAGGACAAATGCATAGGCTGTAACGCTTGTATCAGATGTTGCCCTATTCCAAACGCGAATACTTATGACGGACACGTTGTTAAAATCAACAACAAGGAATGTATACGCTGCGGCGAGTGCGTAAAGCATTGCCCGCACGGCGCACGCTATTATGATGACGACATCGATAAGGTTTTAGAACTTATTCATGCTCATCAGAAAGTTTCATTCGTTGTTGCGCCCGCTATCAAGGCGTCTATGGACGGTACCTGGCGTCATGTTCTGCAATGGTTTAAAGACCAGGGCGTTCACGAGATTTACGACGGCGCGTTCGGTGCAGATATTTGTACATATATGCACATTAAATACCTTAAACAAAATCCCGGAGCAAAGGTTATTTCTCAGCCGTGCGCCGCTATAGTTAATTATGCGGAAATGCACAAGCCCGATTTG
>CANQOJ010000059.1 GCA_947625455.1 uncultured Clostridia bacterium
TGTCAGTTTCAATAGCGCCCTCAATTTTTTCAGATGTTACAACATATTCGCTGAAGTGGTCGGTTTCAAAAACAATGTTGCCGTTTTCATCAATATACGCATTCATGTCGTAATATTTTCCGTTCAGAACATGGTAAACATAGATTTTCGCAAGTTTCTTAAGAGGCTCCGGAACGGGAATTGTTATTGTAACTTTTCCGTTAGGCTGAACTTCCTTTTCGCCGTTCTTAAATGAAATATCGAAGCCGTATTTGTTTTCATTATCGGTTTGTTCTTTAACGGGTGTTACGGTAAGAACTGCGCCTTCCTCAATAACGCCTTCCTCGGTAGAAGCGGTTATGCCGCTGCCTGTTTCCTCGTCAGCCGAGTAATCAACAGTAGGTTTATTTTCAGTATCATCTGACTTGAAGTGAATTGTAGCATTTGAAAATTGCGTAGACGGAATTAAATTAAGTTCTGCGCCTTTCCTGTCAACAACTGTTATTTTATCCCACTGTTCCTTTGTGTTCTCAAAGTAAACATCTGTTAATGATTTGGCGTCCTTGCAGATATTTTGTCCTATCAAAGTCACGTTTTTCGGAATATGAAGTGTTTTGAAATTTGTTCCCTGAAAAGCAAACGGACCGATTTTTGTTACGCTTTCGGGAATTGTTATTTCTTCAAGATTAGAGCATTTGTAAAATGTGCTTTCGGGAATTTCCGTCAAAGTATCGGGAAGTTTAACTTCAGTAAGATTTTCACAGCCCCAGAAAGTGCGTATTTTCAGCGCAGTTACGCTTTTGGGAATTTCTATGCTCGTTAAACTTGAACAATTTATAAACGCTGACTCGCCTATTGAAGTTACGATGTCGGGAATAGTAACGCTTTTCAATTTGTCGCAGTCGGAGAAAGCAGCGTCGCTGATTTTTGTAACATTATCGGGTATGACAACAGTTTCTTCCGTATAAGCTTGTGCGCTATACAAAATATCATTTATAATAACAAGAGGGTTTTCTGTTCTTTTATTATCAAGCCACGGTGTATTGCTAAAAGCACCGCTGCCGATTTCTGCAACGCTTTTAGGTATGGTAATATCGGCGAGATTTGAACATAAACTAAAAGCAAATCCACCTATTTTCTGAACACCCTCAGGTATAACAATACTTGTTAAATTACAGGTTTCAAAAGCCTCTTTACCGATTTCAACCAAGCCGTCCGGTAAAATAACATTGCTTATGTGATCGCCGCAGAACATAAAAGCACTGTCGCCGATTTTCTTTACGCCTGCGGGAACGGTATACTCTTGATCTTTTCTAGATATAGGATATTGAACAAGTTCGGTTTTGTCCTTGTTGAATAACACTCCGTCAACAGAAGAATAATTCTTATTATCTTCCGAAACATATATATTTTCAATTCCGCCGAACCTTAACCCGCCAAGTTTTATATCTGTTATACTTTCGGGAATGGTAACCGATATTATGTGGTCTTGCCTCATAAACGCATCAGGCGCAATTGAAGTTACTTTTTTGCCGTTTGCTTCCGAGGGAATTACCATTTCGTAATAATCAGTTGTTTCAAAAGTACCTATTACTTTTGTTATCTGATATGTTCCGTCATCAAGCAACTCGTATTTAAATATATCATCCGAATATGTTTTCCCGTCCGCAGAACTGTCCTCTACGCTTTGTGCGGAAACTGCCGGAAAATACGAAACAACCGGTGTTGCCATAAGTGCACCCGCGAGTAAAATCGCGCTTAGTTTTCTTGCTTTCATTTAATATCCTCCTTAATATTGCGGTATAACGTTATTTTTGCCGCGCAAAATTCCCGCAAAATACAAAAGTGCGCAGCGTCGAAGCCACGCACTTTGTAAAAATGCAAGCTTCAATCACTGCGACGTAATTGTTTTCGGCAAATATGGTATACGAAAAGCAAGCATGCACTTTTACCGAGTAAAAGTGTATACCATATTTGCAAATTTATTCAATTACATCGCACTGTAATTGTATCACAAAATTTTTTGTTTGTCAATGCCTTTTGAGATTTCTTTTCAAAAATAAAAGTGCGCAGCTTTGAAGCCGCGCACTGTATATCTCGGAATATGTCCAAGTTTTTGAGAATATTTCATATCATTTCAAGTTGTTCTCCTTAAGGTATCGTTTAAGCAGGAACGCGCAAAAATACGGGAACGTGTAAATGTTGTCGCTGTAGCCGATATTCCCGCTTGATAGCTTGATACCGAAGCGTATGTCGGGATAATGCTCCGACTCTATAAGCGTGCGCAGGGATTTTGACCGACCGTTTGCCGCCTTGACTTCAACAGGAACAAGTGAATTTGCTGTCCGAACGAAAAAATCTTCTTCAAGCGGGGAATCCTCACGCTTGTAGTAATACAGCGAATATCCGCTTTTTACAAGCGCCTCGCCTACTATATTTTCATACAACGCGCCTTTATAAACGCCGAGGTTTTTATTCGCCCGCAAATCGTCCTGCGCTTCCTCGTCAAGCATTGCGACAAGCAAACCCGTGTCTGCAAAATACAGCTTGTACTTGTTATCGTCAAAGTTTCCGCCAAGCGGCAGTTTGGGGAAATTCATACAATAGCAGATGTTCACCATTCCCGCGTCTACAAGCCACTCAATACACCCGCGGTAATCCTTGAACCTCGCGCCGGGCGCAGCCTTGGAAATCTGGAACTTCTTGTTTTCCTTGGCAAGTTGGGGAGTAATTCGGTTGAACACGTTGAGTATGCGCGTCTGGTCAATACCCTCGGCGTACTTTCGGATATCCTCTTTGTAATCGGCAACAAGCTGACGCTGGGTTTCAAGCGAACCCTCAAATGTTCCCTTAGTAATATAATTTCCGACAACTGCGGGCATACCTCCCAAAACGCAGTAATTAAGAAACATTGAGCGGCATACGGAAAATTCCGTTTCACTAATCGCTGTAATTTCAGCCATATGCCCATAAAGTCTCTCAACAAAAGAAGCGTCATATCCCTTTGCCCATAAAAACTCCTCAAAGTCCATTGAATACATCACATAATCGCTTTTGTAGCCTACGCTGTTGCTTTCGATTTTGCGGTAGTTAAGCCCAAGCATAGAACCGCTGCATATTACATCAAACCGCCCGTCCTGCTTGAAGAATTTAAGCGAGGTGGCAATATCGGGGAACTTTTGCAGTTCATCAAAGAAAATAAGCGTTTTCCCCTCAATAAAGCGTTTTGACGGATCAAGCAGGGAAATGTTGCGGATAATATCGTCAGTCTTGTAGCCGTCCGAGGTTATCTTTTCATATTTCGGTTCTTCAACGAAATTTATCTCTATAACGCTTTCGTAATTTTTGGCGGCAAAATGGCGTATAGTTTCGGTTTTGCCGACCTGTCGGGAACCTTTTATAATCAGCGGTTTTCTGTCGGCGTCATGTTTCCACTCGTCCAGAAATCGGTCAGCCTTTCTTGACATATACATTTTAACCACCCCCACATATTATGATACAATATTTTGAACGAATTGTCAAGACAAATGCACCATTTTTAGAACGAATTTTTTTCACTAAACAACAAAAATCTTAACGAATTATGTAAAAATATGTCAAAAACACCGCTCCTTGGGAGCGGTGTTTTTTGTGTGTTTTGCGTCAAGTCAGAAATTCAAATCATCAATCAACTTGTCAATATCTTCCATGCTGTACGCCTTACCCTTATAGTTAATGCTTTTCAGATTTGTGCAGTCATCAAAAGCGGTTTTGCTGATTACCGCAACGCTGTCGGGCAGGTCAATGCTTGTAAGGCTCGGGCAGCTGCAGAATGCGTAATCGCGGATTTGGGCAAGACCGTCGGGCAAAATCACGCTTTCAAGGTTCTTGCACGCACCGAATGCCCATTCGTTAATGCAGTCAACGCCCTTCGGCACAACAACTTTTTTCAGGCTTTCACAGCCCGAAAATGCGTCGGGACCGATTTCTGTCAGGCTGTCGGGCAGGTTTAAATCCGTAAGGCTTGAACAATCTTTGAAAGCCAGCGCGCTGATTTCACGGACGCCGTTTTCTATGTTCAAGGTTTTAAGATTTGTGCAGAATGAAAACGCGCCTATGCCGATTTCGGCAGCACTGCCGGGAATGCAGACACTTTCAAGCCCTGTGCATCTTTCAAACGCGCTTTCGCCGATTGTACCGACATTGTCGGGAATGTTAATCTGCGCAAGACTTGTGCAGCCGATAAAAGCATTGTCGCCTATCTCGGCAATATTATCGGAAAGTCTAACGTCCGTAAGACCTGTACAGTTGGTGAAAGCCATATTCGGTATTACGGAAATTCCGCTTCCGATAACGGCGGTTTTAAGCGCGGTACAGCGTCCGAAAGCGTGAATGCCGATTTTGGCAACGCTGTTTGGAATGACAACGCTTTTAAGATGTGCGCAATCCGTAAAAGCATGATGACCGATTTTTACAACGCTTTCGGGAATTTCAACATTTTCAAGGTTTGTGCAGTTTAAGAAAGCAAAATCGCCTATTTCCGTTACACCGTCCGATATGGCGATATTGACAATGTCCGTCCTGCCCTTGTATTCTTCTTCATTTGCGCTGTTGATTACCATGATTTATCCTCCTTGTAATTCGTTTATGTTGTCATAATTATACGTTTTGCCTTTGTAAGTCAGCTTTTTGAGGCTTTTACAGCCATAAAAAGCGTTGCCGCTGATTGAAGTCACACTGTCGGGAATGCTGATATTTTCAAGGCTTTTGCAGTATGCAAACGCTTCAGCGCGGATTGCCGTCATACTTTCGGGAATGGCTATACTTTTAAGTTTCCGACAGCTTGCAAATGCCCCGCACCCGATTTCCGTCACGCCGTTTGGAATATCCAAACTTACAAGATTTTCACAGCCCTCGAATGTTCCGAACATGATTGCCGTAATGCCTGCGGGTATATTTACGGTTTTAAGTTTCTTACAGCATGAAAACGCCCTGTCGTAGATTTTCAACACGCTGTCCGGAATAACGACAGTTTTAAGACGCGTGCACCGTGCAAATGCCATTGACATGATATTTACAACGCCGTCGGGAATAATTAAACTTCTGAGTTTCCTGCAGTCCGCAAACGCACCCTCGCCGATTTCCATAACGCCCTCAGGAATTATAACATCTCTTGCGCCATTTTCCTCGGCATACTTCAAAAGCACCTTGTCTATGATTTCAAATCCCATATGTCATTAGCCCTTAAACTTTAGCGACAGCTACGCAATTTGTACCAAAAACGCTTGTTATATTCATAATTTATAATATATTGCGTCACACAACTCTTTTAAATCGTTCATACCGTAAGTTTTGCCCTTAAAGGTGATGGTTTCAAGTTCTTCGCAGTCCTTGAAAGCGTCATACTCAAGATATGTAAGCGAGTCGGGAAGCGCTATGCTTTTCAGACGTATGCAGTATGTAAAGGCGCCGCTTTTGATTGTTTCGAGATTTTTGCTTAAAGTCACGCTTTTAAGGTGTGTACAGCCTTGAAATGCCCCGTCGCATATAAGCTTTACACTGTCGGGAATTACTATACTTTCAAGACTTCTGCATTTTGCAAAAGCGTAATCGCTGATTTTTACGGCATTTTTTCCTATCTCAACATTTTTAAGCTTATTACACTCATAGAACATAAAATCGGCAAGCCGATAAACTTGCGCGCTTTCCAGACTTGAACAGCAAGAGAAAATACTGTCGCCGATTTTCGTCACATTCTCGGAAATAGTCACGGTTTTAAGACTTGTGCAGTTATAGAAAGCGTTGTCGGCGATTTCCGTGACGCTGTCTGGAATTTCTATGCTTTCAAGACTTGCACAGCCCTGGAAAGTTTCTCGGTTGATTTTGGTCATTCCGTTTGGAAGCTTTATGGATTTAAGTCCCTCACAGCACTCAAACGCGTTTTCGCCGATAATCTTCACGCTGTCGGGAATTAAAATGGTTTCAAGGCACATGCAGTCGGAGAAAGCGGACACGCCGATTTCCGTTACGCCGTCAGGGATTGTCACGCTTTTGAGGTTTTCGCAGTCCCAGAATGCGGCGTTGCCGATTTTTGTAACGCCGTCAGCTATAACCGCGTCAACAAGCCGCTTGTTATGCTGATACTCGTTCTTTTCGGCGCTGTAAACTATTGCGGTGCCGTTGCTGTCGATTGACACGTTGTTCTCCGTATCTTCCTGTTCGGCATCTGCTGTCGGCATACCGCACTCAGGGCAGAAATCCGCAGTATCGCTTACTGTTGCTTTGCATTTAGGACAAATCATAAGTTTTCCTCCGTTATCTCTTTAATTGTTTACATCATGATACAACTCGTCTATGTTGTCATAACTGTATATCTTGCCTTTGTAGGTGATGTTTGTAAGGTTTTTACAGCCTGAGAAAGCATACCGGCCGATTTTGGTCACACTGCCCGGAATAACTACACTTTTAATACTTGAACAGCCATAGAAAGCCCGGTCGGCAATTTCGGTCACGCCGTCTGCAATAACAACATTAACAATGTCTTTTCTGCTTTTATATTCACCCTCGCCCGCGCTGTTAAGAACCATGGTTTCAGTACCGTCCAAGTTTGTTTTCTCCTATAATGTTTACAACTCGTCTATACTTTCGTAGCTGTACGTCTTGCCTTTTTCTGCCAAACCTCAATCGGTATACAGCTCGTAAATGTTGTTATAGCTGTACGTCCTGCCCTTGTAGGTGACGTTTTTGAGGCTGATGCAGTTTCCGAATACTGCTTCTTCTATTTCACGGACGCTGTCGGGGATTTCAAGCGAAGTTAGCGCTGTGCAGTTGTAAAACGCGTATTCATCAATTGACATGACGGAATTTGCAATAGTAACGCTTGTGAGGTTTGTGCAGTGGTCGAATGCGTACTCGCCTATTTCGTTTACCCCCGCGGGAATTGTGTAGCTGCTGCCTTTTTCATTCGGGAAACGCAGAAGTTCGGTTTTGCGCTTGTTGAACAATACGCCGTCAACCGAGCAATATTCGGGATTATTCTCGTCAACCGTTATGCTTTTAAGCGCATAGCACTGCGTGAATGCCTCGCTGCTCAAATCTCTGACAGATGCGGGAATGTTGAAGCTTGTGATTGAAGAACAGTTGTCAAATGCCCCGTCATCAATTTCCCTGAGGTTTTTCGGTAGGTTAATTGCTGTCAATCCTTGGCAGTTATTGAATGCATAGTCGTCAATTTTCGTCACGCTGTCGGGTAATGTCACAGTTTCAAGCAGCAGGCAGTTGTCAAACGCACGCTCGCCGATTTCAACAACGCCGTTCGGAACAACAATCTCCTTTGCCCTGAATCCCTTTTCGGTCAATCCCACAACAACATTTCTCTCAATCCTCAGACAGTCGCTTGAATCCGCGCTCGGATTTGAGGGAACAGAACTGCTTTCCTCGGCTTTTGACGAACTTTGTGTTGAACTCTCGGCAGGTTTTGACGAACTCTGAACGGGATTTTTAGAGGAACTTTGCTTTGAACTCTCGGCAGGCTTAGATGAACTCTGGACGGGAGTTTTAGAAGAACTTTGCGCTGAACTTTCAACAGGCTTTTCAGATGAACTCTGAACCGAACTCTGTGATGAGCTGTCAGCAGAACTTGACGAACTGTCAGCCGAACTTTGTGAAGAACTTTCGGCAGGTTTTTCAGATGAACTTTCAACGGAACTTTCCGTTGGGTTGTCGGAACTGCTTTCACTGCAGCCGCAAAGCCCGACTGCAATAATAACCGCAAGAGCAAATGTAATCTTTTTCATGGTTTAAATCCTTTCGTTTTGCACCGTCCGCATAAAGCGGATTGATTTCTTATTTTACAATAAGATTATATCACCTGTTTTAATGTTTTTCAAGAGCATTTTTTATATTTTGTGCAACTAGACGGGGGTGTCGTCAGTATACAGTGGACAATGTACAGTATACAGTTGTGGTGTCCGCTTCGCGGACGATTTTGATTGTTTTGGGATTAAAGGAACGTAAGTAACCGGTTGCCTACGCTCTGATATGTTCAAAACAATCTAAATAATCCGCGAAGCGGCACCATTTCTAACCTCTTACCTCTAATCTCTAACCTCTAACAGGCAAGAACCACGCCCGAGCGAAAAACCACATAATAGTCAATATGCACAAACAAACCGTGAAATAATATTTTCAACTTTTATTAAAAAAGTTAGTGACAAAAAGAAAGTTTTGTGTTATAATAAGTTTAAGTATTTGCGGGGTGAAAAACCTTGAAATAATGACGAAAGGATGAACATAATGGTTTACCGGGTTTATGTTGAAAAGAAAAAGCTGTTTGCGGTAGAGGGAGGAGAAGTACTTTCTGACCTTACGACAGCGCTTGGAATGAAGAACGTTAAAAACGTAAGGATTGTCAACCGCTATGACGCGGAGGGACTTTCCAAAGAGGACTTTGACAAGGCAGTTTCAACGGTGTTTTCAGAACCGCCTGTTGATGATGTTTATTATGAACTGCCGAAGATTGAAGATGACGAGCGTATGTTCGCCGTTGAGTTTCTGCCGGGGCAGTTTGACCAGAGGGCTGACAGCGCGGCGCAGTGTATTCAGCTGTTGTGCAAAGGCGAAAGACCGGACGTTAAATATGCCAAAATCTATATCCTGAAAGGCGATATCTCCGACGAGGATTTCGTGCATATCAAGCATTATCTTATAAATGCCGTTGAATCGCGCGAGTGCGGATTTGAGGAGAAAAAGACGCTTAAGGCAAGCTACTCAATCCCCACCGAGGTTGAAACGCTTGACGGCTTCAACAAAAAGACTGACGAAGAACTCGCGGATTTTGTAACAAAATACGGTCTTGCTATGGACAATGACGATATAAAGTTCTGTCAGGAGTATTTCAGAAAAGAACAGCGCGATCCGACTATTACCGAAATACGAATGATAGATACATACTGGAGCGACCATTGCCGTCACACCACTTTCGGAACAATAATCGACAAGGCTGAAATCGAGCCGAAATATGTTGCCGAAACGTTCAATAAGTACCAGCTTCACAGAATTGACCTCGGCAGGCAGAATAAGCCGATTTGCCTTATGGATATAGCAACTCTTGCGGCAAAAAAGCTGAAAAAGGACGGACTTCTCGACGACCTTGACGAAAGTGAGGAGATTAACGCCTGCTCGGTTAAAATCAAGGTTGACGTAAACGGCAGGGAAGAAAACTGGCTGTTGATGTTCAAAAACGAAACCCATAACCACCCTACCGAAATCGAACCTTTCGGCGGCGCGGCAACCTGCCTTGGCGGCGCAATCCGCGATCCGCTTTCGGGACGTTCATATGTATATCAGGCTATGCGCGTTACGGGCGCGTCAGATCCGCTTTTGCCGATAGAAAAAACGCTCCCCGGCAAATTGCCGCCCAGAAAGATAACCACAACCGCCGCCGCGGGATATTCTTCATACGGAAACCAGATAGGACTTGCGACAGGTCATGTCGCAGAGATTTATCATTCGGGATATATGGCTAAACGCATGGAAATAGGCGCGGTTATAGGCGCTGCGCCCGAAGCAAACGTCAGAAGAGAGCGCCCCGAAGCAGGCGACCTTGTCATACTGCTCGGTGGAAGAACAGGGCGCGACGGCTGCGGCGGCGCAACGGGTTCTTCAAAGGCACATTCCGTTCAGTCGCTCGAAAGCTGCGGCGCGGAAGTTCAAAAGGGAAACGCGCCCGAAGAAAGAAAACTTCAGAGATTGTTCAGAAATCCCGAAGCCACAAGGCTTATAAAGCGCTGCAACGACTTCGGCGCAGGCGGTGTGTCGGTAGCTATAGGCGAACTGGCGGACGGGCTTGAAATCGACCTTGACAAAGTGCCAAAGAAGTATGACGGTCTTGACGGTACGGAACTTGCCATTTCCGAAAGCCAGGAGAGAATGGCGGTCGTTACGGCAAAAGAGGACGCGGAGAAGTTTATGGCGCTTGCGGCAAAGGAAAACCTCGAAAGCACCGTTGTTGCAGAGGTAAAGGCTGAACCCCGCCTTAAAATGAACTGGAACGGAAAGACGATTGTAGACATATCACGAGAATTTTTGAACTCAAACGGCGCTGAAAAACACACGCAGGTGTATGTTCCGAATGCCGAAGTCAAGTACGACGAAGCATGGAAATTCGGCGGTGTGTCAAATTCGCGCGAGGGCTGGGAAAAGCTTGTAAGCGACCTCAACGTTTGTTCGCAGAGAGGACTTGTACAGCGCTTTGACAGCACAATAGGCGCGGGAACGATACTTATGCCGTTTTCGGGACGTTATCAGCAGACGCCCGCACAGGCAATGGCAGCGAAACTTCCTGTTCTCGGCGGAAAAACCACAACCGCGTCAATCATGGGCTGGGGCTTCAATCCCTCCGTTTCTCAGCAGTCGCCGTATCACGGCGCGGTATGCGCTGTAGTGGAAAGCGTGGCAAAGGTCGTTGCGGCGGGCGGTGCATATGACAAGTGCAGGCTGACATTCCAGGAGTATTTCGAGAGAACAAACGGAAAACCCGAACGCTGGGGAAAACCTTTTGCGGCATTACTCGGCGCATATGAAGCGCAGATAAGACTCGGACTTCCCGCAATAGGCGGCAAGGACAGCATGAGCGGAACATTCGAGGATATTGACGTACCGCCGACGCTTGTTTCATTCGCTGTCTGCACGGCAAACGCAAAGAACGTTATCTCCTCGGAGTTTAAAATCCCGTTCAGCAAGATAGGCTACATTGCGCCGAAGTACGACAAGGACGGTCTGCCTGATTTTGAGAGCGTAAAGAACGTGTTCAAGACCGTTGAAAGGCTTATAAAGAATGGCAAGGCAATTTCGGTCAGAAGCGTAGCAAACGGCGGTATGGCTGAAGCGGTATTTAAAATGACGCTCGGAAATCATGTCGGCGCAAAACTCAGACCTCTTTCCGAAGAAGAATTGTTTACTCCCGTTTACGGCGCGTTTGTGCTTGAACTTGAGGACGATTACAAGGACGCTGATGTTGTCATAATAGGCGAGACTACCGCGGATTATAAGCTTGTCAGCGGTGACGTAACGCTTGATATATCACAGCTTGAAGAAAAATGGGACAATGTTCTTGAACCCGTTTTCAGACAGAAAACAAACTTCCTGCCCGAAATCGAGAAAATCTCCTGCACTGACGGCTGTGAACTGCTCACAACTCACATCTCCCCCAAGCTTGCAAGTCCAAAGGTTCTTATACCCGTATTCCCCGGAACAAACTGCGAGTACGATACCGCGGAAGCGTTCAACAGATACGGCGGTACGTCCGAGATTTTCGTTATCCGCAATCTGACGGCAAGCGATATTGAGGACAGCGTTGAAGCATTTGCAAAGCTTGCACAGCAGGCGCAGATAATCGCTATTCCGGGAGGATTTTCGGGCGGTGACGAGCCTGAGGGCTCGGCGAAATTCATCAACGCATTCTTCCGCAATCCGAGAATTACCGAAGAAGTCGAGAATATGCTCTACAAGCGCGACGGGCTTATGCTCGGCATATGCAACGGCTTCCAGGCATTGATAAAACTTGGACTTGTGCCGTTTGGTCATATCG
>CANQOJ010000060.1 GCA_947625455.1 uncultured Clostridia bacterium
CTGCGTCAGCAGTGGTTTCGCCGCCTCGGAGCGGGGGCGGTTTTGGAGGAAAAGTAGTTTTCGCCGAGGCTTCAGATGTGCTTTATCAACAGCCTGAGCCGGGATTTTGTTTAAAATCCCGGCTTTTATTTTGTGAAAATTAGAAGAAAAATGTAGACAAATATAAAAAAGTGTGCTATAATAAGAACGTATTTTCAAACTACTTTGGAGAATAAGTTTATGAATTTTTTCAGAAAACATTGGTGGTGCATTTTATACGGTGTACTGCTTACGGGATTTACGGTGTATATATCGCTTGATACGTTTGTTATTGAGCGCGTTGTTGACATTCCAACTGACAGTTTTTCTTTCAGACCGAGTTCATCGCATAATGACGAAAAAAGTTCCGTTGTTTCGGCTGATGAAGAAATGTCGTCAGATGAGGAGATGTCGTCAGATGTTGAAAATTCTGAGGACAGCGAACCCGAAACACCGCCCGAACCTATGGAGCCGATTATTACCGAAAACAGCTATCTTGACGACAATATCTCGATTGAAATAACACAACAGCGCGTTAACGATACCGAATGTTATATAGCTGACGTGAAGCTTTCATCTGCCGAGTATCTTAAAACTGCGTTTGCAAAGGGCAAATTCGGCAAGAATATAATTCAATACACCTCGACTATAGCCGAAAGCGCAAACGCAATATTCGCGGTGAACGGCGACTATTACGGCATACGCACAAAGGGTTATGTCATAAGAAACGGCGTTCTCTATCAGAAAGCGGGATATACAAACAATCAGGAGGATTTGGTGATATATCCCGACGGATCGTTCAGAATTATCAAGGAAAAAGAAGTTACCGCACAGGAACTATACGACGAGGGCGCATGGCAGGTGTTTACATTCGGACCTGCGCTTGTTGAGCACGGGGAACTTGCGGTTGATGAAGATGACGAGGTTTCTGCGCATATGGTGAGCAATCCCCGCACTGCCATAGGAATAGTTGACGATCTGCACTATGTGTTCATTGTATCGGACGGCAGGACAGACGAAAGCGCGGGATTGTCGCTTATGGAATTAGGACAGCTTATGATTGACCTTGGAGTTAAAACGGGATATAATCTTGACGGCGGAGGTTCTTCTACAATGGTATTCAACGGAAAAATTATAAACAAACCCACGTCGCACGGCGATGTAATTCAGGAAAGGGGGATAAGCGACATTGTCTACATCGGAGTGTAATCACACAAAATCTGCGGTTAAACGAGCGATTTTTTATCTTGCCGTGTCAATATTCACGGCGGTTTGCGGAGGAATTTACGAACATTTCGGGCATGGAGTGTATTCGTACTTTATGCTTTATGCGTTTGCTTTTCCGCTTATATTAGGGGTACTGCCGAACCTTATTTTTGCGGTCAGAGGAAAGCCCAGACCGCATAAGGCGGCGTACAACCTTTATAATTCGGGAGTTGCGACGCTTACTGTGGGCAGTTTTTTTGAGGGAGTTCTTGAAGTATACGGAACTACAAACGACCTTGTTTATGTGTATCTTTTACTGGGAGTAGCGTTCATTTTTTCGGGCATTATCGTTCATTTGGCAACCAGAGGCTAGATTTTTAAGGAGCTAGAGGCTAGAGTTTAAATCAAAACATGTATGCAACAGAAAACTTGTTTTGACTTAAATTCTAACCTCTAACTTATTTATTACGGGCATCTAGCAGTTTAGAGAATAATACAAATAAGTCCTCCGCAGCCGTCGTTGATTATTCTGCCGATTGTTTCGCGGAGTTTCATTCTTGCGTCACGGGGCATACGGTTGAGTTTGTTGTGAAGTCCCTCGTTTACAAGGTCATGGAGCGATTTGCCGAAAATGTTGCTTTCCCATATTTTTGTGGGATTTTCCTCAAAGTCGTTGAGCAGAAAACTTATAAGTTCTTCGGACTGCTTTTCACTGCCCACAATCGGGTTTATCTCGGTAGTTATATCGGCGCTCATCATATGGATTGACGGTGCGGACGCTTTTAGCCTTACGCCGTATTTCCCGCCCTGCTTGATTATTTCGGGTTCTTCAAGCTTTAACTCCTCCATTTGCGGGAGGACAATTCCGTAGCCCGTTGCTTCAACCTCGTCAATTGCGTCCTTAACGCGCTCGTACTTTTTCTTTATCTCCGCGAGCATAAGCATACATGGCATTAAATCGCTTTCGCTGTGAATTTCAAGTCCTGTTTCCTCGCCTAAAATCTGATAGAAAAGTTCGTCGTTAAGACTTATGTCAATAACTCCCGAACCTGTTCCCAAATCAAGCTGAACAGCCTGCGCCTGTTTTATATACTCACATTCCGCAATTTTTTCACTTGCGCATTTTATCTTGCTTACGTCTGAAATCTCTGCGCAGGCAGTTTTTATTGTTTCTATTACGCCTGTTTTAAGCTTGTGGTCTTTTTTGAGCGACATAACCCACCACGGCAGTTTTATCTTGACTTCTTTTACGGGGAATTTGAGCAGAACTTCTCCCAGAATTTCAGCTATCTTCTCCTCGTCCATTTCAAGGCAATTGAGCGTTATAACTTTCTCGCCGTATTTTTCGGACATCTCTGCGGCAAGCTTTTTGGTTTCCGCGCTGTCGGGTTCACGGGAATTGAGCAAAATGACAAACGGCTTGTTTATCTCGGACAATTCGGCTATTATCTTCTCTTCAGCTTCGGCGTATTCTTTTCTCGGAATATCGGCGATAGTGCCGTCGGTCGTTATTACTACGCCGATTGTCGAATGGTCGTTTATAACCTTTCTTGTGCCTATTTCTGCCGCCATATTAAACGGTATTTCCTCGTCAAACCATGAGGTCATAACCATTCTCGGCGCGGAATTTTCAATATACCCCACCGCTGACGGCACTATGTAGCCTACGCAGTCGATAAGTCTTACGTTCATTTTAACATCACCGATAGTGACTAAAGCGGCGTCTTCTGGAACAAATTTCGGTTCTGTCGTCATAATCGTTCTTCCCGCGGAACTTTGCGGAAGTTCGTCGGCGGCGCGGTTTCTCGCGTATTCGTCGGTTATGTTGGGGATAACGAGCTTGTTCATAAATCTGCTGATAAATGTAGATTTTCCCGAACGCACAGGTCCGACAACTCCGAGATATATATTTCCGCCTGTACGGCGGGCAATATCAGCGTAAATTGAAGTGTTCATAAAATTTTCCTTTCTTTACGAATTACACGGTCGGAACAACGATCATTCCCTCAAGCTTGTTGTCGTCATTCGGTTTGTTTTCCTCAAGCAAAGCGGCAACCGTTGTGTTGTATTCCTTGGCTATTTCCCAGCAGTCTTTCGGTTCGTCTGCGTAGCAAATCCTGATAGCAAACTCGGTGTCTTTCTGCTTCGGCTTATCTTCAAGGATTTTAACCGCGCTTACCGTATCGGCGCACACCGTTTCCCGCAAATCTCCCGTCACCTCGCACACGGCGGTTATATCAAGAGTATTGTCGGGCATTATCGCAAAGTTTGCGCTTGTTACGTTTGTGAGGAAATATACGGCGCTGTTTTCGCTTATTCCCGACATTAGCGTTTTTTCAAACGGTTCCTGCTTGTCGGTGCAGAATATGGTTCCGTTGTTGCTTTTGCCGTAGACCTTACAGCGCAGAAGCCCCGAAAGCACAAGTTCTCCGTTTATCTGCCTTGCCGCGGCGTTTTTGATTTCCGCACGGCAATCCCACACAGCCGATATATCCTCGTCGGGTTTTACCGACAGCTTTAACTGAAAACTCTGCGAAATCGGCTTCGGAACTGTTGCAAGCTTGATTTTAGATGTCGTTATCTCCGTTTCATAGCTTGTGGAATAAGCGTCCGAGGCTATTTTTACCTTGCCCTCAAGAGACGCCTTAACCGAACATTCCGCGGTTATCTCGCACGACATAACTCCGCTGTCGGGGCGCGGGATAAGTTCACAGCTGAGCACGGATATGGCGGGGATTGTTGCGTATTCGTCCGTAATTCCGGAAATGTCAAGTATTGCGGATACGGGAATGTCAGCCGTCATCTTCTCAGCGTTAGCCGAGCAGCTGCTGTCGGGCATTGACACGCCGTATAATGCGTCAACGCAGATTGTGCCTTTAACTACCGCTTTGTCGGCAACTATGCGCAGGTCGGTTATTTTAGGCGCTGCCGACAAGTCGATAACAAACGCTATGCCCGACGCGCCCGTGTCTATTTCCTCGCGAAGAACAAGCTTTTTTGAGGAGAACAGAGTTTTTCCCGCGCAGGTTATTTCCTCGGTTTTCATTTCAAGTTTTTCGGGAATTTCTGGCTGTTTTATTTCCGTACAGCCTATTGCCTTTATGCCTATTGAAACCGCGCCCCGCACGTCAATTCTTCTCGGACTTACCGCTCTGCAGGTGCAATAGTCCTCGCAAATTGAAAAGCGAATGTCCTCGGCGAATGTGCCCAGAGCGACCGTTTTTGTAAACGGCATTCTCCCCACAACACAGCACATCTGCCCGCCCTCTTCATTTGCGTAAACTGCTCTTGCAAGTATTTCGCCGTCAATTGAAAGCTTTCCGTCAGATGAAACGGCATATGACATAATTCTCGGCGTCAGCGAGCTGGAGAGCGTTCTGAAAACCTCCGGACAATAGTCGGGAACAACGCAGTCAATCTCGGCGTTTTGCTCCGCAACCGCATCATATAACGTCTGCTCGGCATAGATGCTTTGTTTTTCTTCTTTTTCCATAAAATCCTCCTCGAATAATTTTTGTACATCTTATGCTTGCAAGTCCGATAATATGCGCATCTAGAGACTAGAAATCTATTATTTCATATTCTTATAAAAACACTTGTTTTTTCTGAAAAGATGTGGTATAATAAATAAGTTAGAGGCTAGAAGCTAGAGTTTGGTTCAAATTCTTACATCTTACCTCTAACCTCTTACCTCTAAAGGAAGTGTCTTTATTTATGATTGAATTTTACAGAAGCATTGAGGGCAAGGTTTGCAGGATTGACGACTATGAAGAGGGTTGCTGGGTGTCGCTGATAAGTCCTACGGAAACCGAGATTTCAAGAGTTGAGGAAGATTTGAAAATCGACCGCGACTATATTCGCGCTGCCCTCGATGAGGAAGAACCGTCGCGTATTGAGTCAGACGACGGCGTTACGCTTATAGTTGTCGACTATCCGTTTGCAGAACAGGACAACGATCCCGACAAGACCTTGTTGTACTCAACAACGCCTATGTCCATGATAATAACCGACTCCAATGTTATTACCGTTACCGCAAAGCACAACGCTGTTCTTGACGAGATTTCAAAGGGCGTTTTAAAGGGCATACGCACAAATTACAAAACAAACTTTGTGCTTACAATACTGCTGAGGATTGCCGCGCGCTATTTGCAGTATCTTAAGCAGATAGACAAGATTTCCAACTATGTCGAGGGGAAAATGTACCTTTCAATGAAGAACAAAGGGCTTATTCAGCTCCTTGGTCTTGAAAAATCGCTCGTTTATTTTTCCACCTCGCTCAAAGCGAACGAGGCTGTTCTTGAAAAGCTTATGCGAGGGCGCTACATAAAGCTTTACGAGGAGGACGCGGACTTGCTTGATGATGTTATAATTGAAGTTAAGCAAGCTATTGAGATGACAAACATATACTCGAACATTTTAAGCGGTACAATGGATACATTCGCAAGCATTATTTCAAACAACCTCAATATCGTTATGAAGCGCATGACGATACTGACTATCATAATTGCAGTTCCTACTATTGTATTCAGCTTTTACGGAATGAACCTTAATGAAGCCGCAAACGGACTTCCCCTCGCAAATATCTGGTTTCCGCTGGTATTAAGCGTGGGACTTTCTGTTGCCGTGGGAATTTTCGTTAATCTTATACAAAAGTTCAAATAACATTCTTCCGAATATTTTTCCGAAAATGTGAAACACTGTTAAAAACTTGTTCGGGTTTTAACAGTGTTTTTATTTTGGAGGTCAAAATGTTTTACAATTCAATTGAAAAAGTGATAGGACGAGAAATTCTTGACAGCAGAGGAAATCCAACGGTTGAGGCTGAAGTTCATCTTGAGGACGGCACAACTGCGCTTGGCGCAGCGCCGAGCGGTGCGTCAACAGGACGTTTTGAGGCGCTTGAACTTCGTGACGGAGATTTAAACCGCTATGGCGGAAAGGGAGTAAAAAGCGCTGTCGAAAACATAAACGACGCGCTGAACAAAGCGGTTACGGGGCTTGAATGCGCGGATATTTACGCTATAGACGAAGCAATGAAAAAGGCTGACGGCACAAGCGACAAGTCTAATCTCGGCGCAAACGCCATTCTTGCCGTTTCAATAGCCTGCGCAAGAGCGGCGGCGATTTCGTTTGATATGCCGCTTTACCGCTTTCTCGGAGGTATCGGGGCAACTTCCCTGCCCGTGCCGATGATGAATATTTTAAACGGCGGCGCGCATGCGGCAAATACCGTTGACGTGCAGGAATTTATGATAATGCCCGTAGGCGCAGGCTCGTTTAAAGAAGCGCTCAGACAATGCTCTGAGGTATTTCATTCGCTCGGAAATCTGCTCAAATCGCGCAGTCTTGCGACATCTGTCGGCGACGAGGGAGGTTATGCGCCAAATCTCGCAAGCGACGAGGAAGCCGTTGAGTGCATTTTAAATGCGGTTGAAAAGGCGGGATACAAGCCGGGAACTGATTTTATGATAGCGCTTGACGCGGCGGCAAGCGAGTGGAAATCCGACAAGCCGGGCGAATATCTGCTCCCGAAATCACAGCAGAGATTTACAACTGACGAGCTGATTTCACACTGGGAGAATTTGGTGAACAAATACCCGATAATATCAATAGAGGACGCGCTTGACGAGGAGGACTGGGAGGGCTGGCAAAAGCTTACAAAAACGCTAGGGAAGCGGGTTCAGCTTGTAGGCGACGATTTGTTTGTGACAAATGTTGAGAGGATAAAAAAGGGAATTTCCCAAAATTCGGCAAACTCCGTGTTGATAAAGCTTAATCAGATAGGCACGGTATCGGAGACAATTGAAGCGATAAAAACTGCTCACAAAGCGCATTACACCGCGATAACCTCGCACCGCTCCGGCGAGACTGCCGATACTTTTATTGCGGACTTGGCTGTCGCGCTCAACACAATGCAGATAAAGACAGGCGCGCCGTCGCGCTCCGAGCGCGTTGAAAAATACAACCGCCTTTTGCGCATTGAGGGGGAACTGGGTAATTCCGCTTGTTATCCGCAATTAGGGGCGTTCAACATCTTTTAAACCAAATTCCGTGGATTTGCTGACAAAATTTTTTTAAGAAAATTCACGGAATTTTACATAAACCCCTTGACAAATTTGTCAATGTATGTTAAAATAATAAAGTTGAGTGCTTCATTTGGAGAGGTATCGAAGCGGTCATAACGAGGCGGTCTTGAAAACCGTTTGGGAGCAATCCCACAAGGGTTCGAATCCCTTCCTCTCCGCCAGCCGGCGCGGCCGGCAGCGATAACGTCTCAAGCGTTGGTTTGAGACGTTTTCTTTTGGCTCGACCAAAAAATCTTTTTTGTAAAAGTTAGACACTAGAGGCTAGATATTAAGAGGCTAGAGGCTAGAGTTTGAACTTAAACAAGGTTTGAAAAGGAAATCTTGTCTTAAATTAAACTCTAGCCTCTAGCTTCTCGTCATCTATCCTCTGGTTGGGCAAAATTATTTTTTAGGTTAAGCAAAAGAAGTAAGAATTTAACTTGACGGCAGTTTGCTAAGCTTAAGTCTCTTACTTCATTTAAGGTTGATGTAAAGTGAAAAACTGTGATAACACTTACATAAGGGAGTAAAAATGTCAAAAGTAATAAATAAAATTTCGTCATATTTGCACGAAAATTCTTCGGAATTAGTTTGCGTGCTTTGTTTGATTGCTTCAAACCTGTATCTTATGTCATATCTTTATCCTTTTAACCGTCCGATTGTCGGTCATGATTATGCGTATCATTATCTGCGTGTTGAAGCATTGAAATATAATATTGAAAACAACAATCTGTTTACGGGCGTGGATTATTTATATTTCGGGGGAGCAGGTTATGCAGGTTTTGCTTATCCCGAAATATTTTTGTATATTCCCGCGCTTTTAAGAGTTGCAGGAGTCGGCATAGGCGAAAGCATGGCAATATTTCTTATGTTGTGCAACGTTTTTTCATACTGCTTTATGTTCATCTTTATAAGCGATATTACAAAAAGCAATATTTGCGGTACAATGGCGGCGGTCTTATATGTATTGTCCACATATCGTCTCGACAACATCATAACGCGTTTTGCGCTGGGAGAGGTATTGGCGGGAGTATTTCTGCCGCTTGTCCTGTACGGATTGTATGATTTTATTTTCGGTAAATTTAAAAAGCCGTACATATTGTCCATAGGCTTTATCGGAATGTTATTAAGTCATTCTATTTCAACTGTACTTACGCTGATATTGGCTGTCGTAATTTCGATTATTTTCATAAAGCGCATAATAAGCGACCGCAAAAAACTGCCGAAGCTTTTTATAACCGCTCTCTGTTCGGTAATTGTCACAACATTTTACTGGCTTCCGCTTTTTGAATTTTTAATGTCGGGCGAAATGTCGGTTCAAGATTCTGCATATGACACGATAGATTACGCTGTGCCGTTTTACGGATTGTTCAGAGAAATAATGCACAACGGTATCGCGGGAATGAAATTTCCTATATATCTGCTTTGCGTTCCGAGAATTTTTATTACAAAAAGATCTCCCGTTTATGAAAACTGCGTTATTGATGAAGAAACTAAAAAGCGCAAGGATATTTTTGTTCTGGCTGATGTTTTATTGATATTGGGAATAGTTCTTTCTGTTTTAGCGACAACGCTTTTACCGTGGGAATATCTGTCGAAAGTTTTGAATTTCATGCAGTTTCCGTGGAGGTTTTTCCTGTTTGCGCAAATCTTTCTTATAGTTGCAGGAGCAATATATGTGTACACTGTCGCGGAACATACAAAGTCAACCAAAACTGCTTTAGTACTGATAACGGGGCTTTGTGTGCTTATAGCAGCAGTTCATGCCGATACAAAGGAAACATTGCACACGGACTATCCATATGCAAACGATTATTATGATGATACCGAAAACACCTGCGATATCGGCAGCGGAGAATGGCTTCCGCGCGCGGCAAACCGCAGCGGAGTTGACGAGGTTATGGAAATGGGCGACAGAATAAAACTCGGCAACGACAATTACAAGGATTGCACGCGAGTAAACGGAACGCTCACATTTGAACTTGACGAAACCGCAGAATATGCAGTAGTGCCGTATATATGGTATAAGGGATATAAAGCGTATGATGAAAACAAAAACGCGCTTGAAATAACAATGTCGGAAAACGGACTTGTAAAGGTGGATTTGCGCGGCGCAAGCGGGAAAATTACCGTCGAACATTCGCCTACTACGCTTCGCATTGTTTCGGAGATAATCTCAATAGTTTCAATAATTGCGCTTATTGTTTCGGCAATAATATTAAAACGAAAGACAGCCCTGAAAAGCATGGCGAAAGTTTAGCTTTTTTCAGAGCAATTGTCAAAATCTGCGCTGATATGCTTACAGCAGAACCGTTGGGGATTGAGCGGGATAGAGAATTTTTCTCGAACCCTATGTGCCTTGACGGTTCTGTTTTTTATTTCATTTAGGTTGTGGTTTCGTCATAACTACCAGCCTTGAAAATTTGCGACTTCGCCTAAAAAAGCATGAATTGCGTTTTCTGCTTTTTCTCTTATTGAGTTCATTTTTCGCTCCTTAAATCAACGTTATCTGATTATCGAGCCAACTCTCCTGCTTTGCTTTATTAACAACTTCATTTTCGTTAAGCTGTCCTGTAAGAAGCGGTGAATTTATGTCGTGACTAAGCATATTTCGTTTTACATTTTCGTGATTGTAATTTGCGTAGCAATAACGGCAGAGATGTCCGCAGGTGTCATATGCGCCTATGTCTGTTCCTAAAACGCAGTTACATTCCGAACGCTGTGATTTTTTCTTAGGGATATTCAGTCTGCTTCCTATTGCATTTTCAAAGGTTTCGCGCGTCATACACCCCGTACAATCCACGCCGTAAGCCGAAAGTTCAGCGCCCTCTGCGCAGGCTTTTATTGTAATGCCATAGCGCTTTCCTATTTCCGCAAATCTTCTCCCGATTTCAATGCGGTCATTATGCGATACTTCTCTTGCCTGCGGAAAATTGCGTTTTACCTTTTCATACAAGTCAATAAAGCTTATAACGCACACTTTTGTGTATCCCGAAAGAGTTCTGCACATATGCTCAAAATCCGCAATATGCCGTTCAACTGTGTAGGTATTGTCAACAAAAATCGGATCATACCGCCAACCTACGCAGTTTATGCCCAAATTCTCCGACAGCTTTATAAAATCCTGCATTACCCTTTCTTTCGGCGGTACATTCGGTTCAACTTCTTTTCCGTAAGGCGTTATCGTCACAAACCAGTATTGATTATAGGCTTTTAACTCGTCAAGATATTTAAGCATGGGTTCGGGATTTTTCGTGCAGAACGCTATGCAGTCAACTACATCAGGGCTTAGGTCATACCGCGTTATTTGTTCATAACAATATGGATTTCTCACCAAGACATAGCCTGCACGTATCCTGTTCATCAGCCACTGCGAATAAAACGCGGGAATATCCGTCCTCATGCCTGTGTTTATAATCATTGTTGTCACAGTCCGTTTCCTATTTATAACATCTCTAAGCGCTACATAGGCTTTATTGAGGGAAAACTACGTCTAGAAGCTAGAAATCAAGAAACTAGAGGCTAGAGTTTGAACTAAAACAACATTTGAAAATATAATCTTGTATCGGCATAAACTCTAGCCTCTAGCTTCTTAAAGCGTTTTGCGCATAATGTGCGCTTAACGCGTCTAGCCTCTAGTAGGGGTTCAAGGGGGAAACCTTTTTCAAAAGGTTTCCCCCTTGCCAACTTAAATCACTCGTACATTTTTTCAAGGAGTTCGTCCAGGTCGATAGGCTTTGTAACAAACTCGTTCATACCGCACTCAAATGCCTTTTCACGTTCGCCGTTGAAAGAATTTGCGGTGCAGGCTATTATCTTCACCTTTTTCGCGTCCGCGCGCTTTAAGGCGCGTATTGCCTTTGTTGCTGAAAAGCCGTCAAGTTCGGGCATCATAAGATCCATAAGTATTATGCCGTATTCTCCGACATTCGACTTATCAAACATCTCCAGGGCTTTTCTGCCGTTTTCGGCAAGGTCGGACTGAAATCCCTCGCGGCGCAGGAGTTCAAGTATTATCTCGGCATTAAGTTCATTGTCCTCGGCAACCAGAACGCGCGGTTTTATGGGATTGCTGTCCGCAACTTTATGAACAACGGGTTCGGGCGCTGACGACGGCAATGCCCTGAACGTAAACGTAAACGTGCTTCC
>CANQOJ010000061.1 GCA_947625455.1 uncultured Clostridia bacterium
TAAATCGTCCGCGCAAGCGGCACCTTTGCTGTATACTGTACATTGTACACTGTCAACTGACAACAGGGGTTCAAGGGGGAAAACTTTTTTCAAAAAGTTTTCCCCTTGCTAATTACTTCTTCTTTCTGAACAACGGTTCGGAGCGTCTGCCTTTTGCCGCTCTTTCGGCTTCTTTTTCGGCAACGGCGCGTCTGCGTGATTCCTCGATTTTTTCGAGTTTGGACTTGCTTTTCTCGGCAATATCGAGGAGCATAAGGCGGTTGTTGAACGAGGGCTTGTCGATGACGACGTCAAACAGCGCGTTTAAAAGCTGCTCGGCTTCGGCGTCGGTTTTGACGAGACGGCGGTCGATAAGTTCACGTTTGGTTATGGCTAGCTGGCTTATGTCGTAGCACTCGCCGTTTGCCATAATCTCGTTCAATGCTTCAAGGCTTGCCCGCAGTTTCACCGTCATTTCCGTTTCGGTTTCAACTTTTCTTGCTCTGCTGTCGGCAATTTCGCACTGAAGCAGGCTCTTTAAGTCCATAGGTCCGAGTTCCCTGATAAGCGCCTTAAGCTCTTTTCTGTCCTCGGGTATGCGGTAATCGTGATGATAGATAAGCCAGCTTATGCTGTCGAACATATCTTTCGGGAAATCAAGCCTGCGCATAATCCCCTCGGCAAGCAGCCGCCCGCGCTCGCCGTGACCTTTGAAATGACCTGAACCTTTTGCGTCAAGCGCCATGCAGTCGGGCTTCCCCAAGTCATGAAACAGCATTGTAAAGCGGATTATCGGATCGGGCAGCGCATACCCTACCGATTTTGAAATGTGCGTCCAGACGTCAAAATCGTGATAGCGGGTGCGCTGCTGAAACCCTATGCAAGGTTCGATTTCGGGGATTATGTACTTGAGTATCTGCGCGTTTTGTTCGAGCGCTCTTGCCGCGAATTTGCCCATTATTATGCGCTGAAGCTCTTCTCTTACCGCGCTTTTTTCGGCATATTCAAAGCATGACGCGTTAGCCTGCATACAGCTTCGCGTTCTCGCTTCAATTTCATACTCGTCCTCCGCGCAGTAGCGTATTGCTTCAAGCAGTCGCGAGGGCTGAATTGTGAAACTGCGCGACATATCGTAAACAATTTCGGTCGTGCTTTCCTTGCCCGATTTTACGTTGACCGTGACATTCTCGCCGATTGCCACAACCTGCTTAATTTCACCCGAAAGCGCGCTTTTTGCGTCATACGGATCAATCAATCCCGTTTTCGGAGAATACGCCATGGCGTTCATTGTAAAGCCTCTGCGCGCCAAATCGGTTTCAAGGTCCTCGGCGTACATCACCCTGTTTCCGACAACTTCTTTTCTGTACGGCGAAATCTGCACGACCATTCCCAGAATAGTCACCAGAATTTCCCCGCGCGCCGCGCCCTCTTCGGAAATCCTGTACTGACGGAAAGTGAAGAGTATCTCGTTTATTCCCGCATTTGTCACAACGTCAAAATCCTGCGGGGAGTTGCCGATAAAGAGTTCTCTTAAGCACTCTCCGACAACATATGCCTCAAATCCCGCATTTTCAAGCCTTTCCAGTACTTCTATAACCTGCTGCGGTAAAATTATCATAAAACTCACTTCCCAAAAACACTATAATCCTATTGTAATTATACTACAATATGCACATATATTCAATAGGAAATTGTGAAAATTTGAAAAAATAAACAAAAACGCTTGCATTTTGTGAACGAATATTGTATAATATTATAAAAGGTGCTAAAATCAATTTACGGCATCGCAACAAAAAATCTGAAAAAACTTCGGGAGGTTCACCATGAAAACATTTTCAGCTGACGCAATAAGAAACGTTGTCCTTGCGGGACACGGCGAAAGCGGTAAGACTGCGCTTGCAGAGGCAATGCTCTACAAATGCGGTCTGACAGACAGGATAGGAACGATTGCCGACGGAAATACCGTCTGCGATTTTGACGCCGAGGAGATTAAGCGCAAGATTTCAATCAACGCCGCTATTGCCAACATGGTCTGGAAAGACAAGAAAATAAACGTTATTGACGCTCCCGGACAGTTTGATTTTGTCGGCGGAATGTACGAGGGTATGCGCGCGGCGGAAAGCGTTATAGTCTGCGTAAACGGCAAGGACGGCGTGTGCGCGGGTACTCAAAAGGCGTACAAACTCGCCATGAAGAACAACAAGGCGTGTATGCTGGCGGTTACCTGCATGGAAGTTGAAAACAGCGACTTCTACAGAGTTTTCACGCAGATGAAAACCGAGTTTGGTCCTACGGTATGCCCTATCGTTGTGCCGTACGACAAAAACGGTCCTGTTGAGGCTTACATAAACCTGCTTACCATGAAAGCTTATAAATACGACAAGAAAGGCGTTCCGACAGAGGTTGAGATGCCCGCGTCCGAAAACCGTATCGCGGGATTGAGGGCGGCAATGGCGGAGGCTGTTGCGGAAACAAACGAGGAGTTTATGGACAAGTTCTTCAATGAAGAAGAATTTACGCAGGAAGAACTTGTAAAGGGCATTCATGACGGCGTTGCAAACGGAACGATAACGCCCGTTGTATGCTGTGCCAACGATACGCTGTCGGGCGTGGATATGCTTCTTGACGCGGTGGTTTCAATGCTGCCGTCGCCTAATGAAAGACAGCTTGAAAAGATTGACGGAAAGCCTGTCGCATATGACGAAAATAAGCCGTTTAAGGGCGTTATATTCAAGACCGTTGCAGATCCGTTTGTCGGCAAGATAAGCTATGTCAAGGTCGTAGAGGGCAAACTTACTTCAAAGACCGTTCCCGTTACAACAAGCGGCACGGAAGTCCGTTTCGGAAAGCTGATTACCGTTGTCGGCAAAAATCAGGAAGAAGCGTCCGAAATAAAAGCGGGCGACATCTGCGCGGTAACGAAAATTGAAGCGAACACGGGCGATACGCTGTGCGATCCGTCGGATTTGAGGGCATTAGAGCCTATGGAGTTCCCGAAAGCGTGCTATTTCCGCGCGGTAAAACTTGCGGCAAACGGCGACGAAAGCAAGCTCGGCACAGCGATAAGGCGTCTGCTTGAAGAGGACAAGACGCTTGAATATGTCCACAACCACGAAACGCACGAGCGCATTATAGGCGGTCTTGGCGAACAGCACCTTGATGTTGCGGCGGCGAAGCTTAAGAGCAAGTTCGGCATTGACGTCACATTGTCAGAGCCGAAAGTGGCTTACCGCGAGGCGATAAAGAAGAAAGTGCTTATCGAAGCGAAGCACAAAAAGCAGTCGGGCGGTCACGGTCAGTACGGTCATGTTAAAATCGAGTTTGAGCCTTATGACGGCGAGGAGCTGAAGTTTGAGGAGAAGATTTTCGGCGGTTCTGTTCCGAAGAACTTCTTCCCCGCTATTGAAAAGGGATTGCAGGAGTCGTGCGAGAAAGGTTCAATAGGCGGGTATCCCGTGGTAAGGCTGAAAGCAACGCTGATTGACGGCAGTTATCACCCCGTGGACAGCTCGGAGCTTGCATTCAAAACCGCCGCGTCAATGGCGTTCAAGAATTGCATGGAGCAAGCCGAGCCGTATCTCCTTGAACCATTAAGCAGTTACAAGATAATCGTTCCCGACGACAAGCAAGGCGACGTGATAAGCGTATTGTCAAAGCGCAGAGGTTCAGTTCTCGGAATGAACAGCCTCGGCGACGGCACAAGCGAAGTCAACGCCGAAGCGCCCGACGCGGAGATGATGGATTTTGCGCTGGTTTTAAGGCAGATAACACAAGGCTTGGGCGAGTTCACATCCGAGTTTTCAAGGTATGATATGTTACCGGCAGGAACAGAAATCAAGAAATAAGGAACTAAGTACGCCTAGGTGAACTAAGAGCGCAAGGGGGAAACCTTTTGAAAAAGGTTTCCCCCTTGAACCCCTTGCTAAAACTTTCATTATGGCTGGTAATGGTGGGGTACTTTAGCGCATAATAGAAAAACAACGTTTGATATCGAACCGCCCGACGCGGCGGCGAAACCACTGCTTACGCAGTGAGTCTGTTTCTTCCAAAGGCTAAAAGTTTTTAGCGGACAGAACTTGTGTTAATATTACGGAGTTCATATCCGGCAGAACTTTCGCTGTCAGCCTTTGGAAGAAACAGACTTAAGGCTTTAGCCTTGTTTCGCCGCCGCGTCGGGCTTCGCAGTCAAAGAGTGTAACCCCTCAGCAGGTTTACGCTCTCCTAATTTAAAAACAATCTAAATATTATCCGCGAAGCGGATACCATAACTGACTACTGTTCACTTTCCGCTGTATACTGCACCGCCCGCAGCGCTGTCCACCGTATTCCGCCAAGAATCACTCAAAGACGGCAAAGAGCGCTGTATGGTTAAAGTGCTTTGTTCCCATTTGTTCGCCGCAGCATGAAAATCCTATAAGGTTTGGAAATTCCTCCGTGAGCCTTTTGTGGTAATCGTCGATTGCGTTTTCGTCCTCATACAGAATTGTCCTCGCAAGGCAGTTAAAGAGTATCACGAGCGACGGGTTTGGTATTTCGCTCTTGATTTTCGCAAACGTTTCTTCCGTTATCTGCTTGTAATCCCCGACGGTCATTACCGATATGTTCGTGCCCTCGTGTATTCTCGCGAGATTTTTAAGGCTGCCGTTTGCGCCCGCCTCGTAAATTGCCGTTATATATGTTTCATCGCCCACGCGCCTGCCTAAAGGGTGATAGAAAAAGCACTTTTTGATGTCCTCAACGGGAACATTCAACTCCTGCGCGTACACTTCAGCCGCCGTCTTTGAACCTAACCGCATGACCGTCCTTGAAACGCTGTTGGCTTTTGTCGTGACAAACTGATTTCCCGTAAGCGGAACGTAAATGTTCTCCTTGTAAAGCCTTATCTTGCCACCGAGGTTTTTTATCAGCATAAAAACGCAACCGTCAGTATACGTTTTGCCGTTCAGCGCGACATATCCGACTTCCGATGTGTTGTCATTCGCGGCGGTACCGCCTATCACGGGGATTTCTTTCCTGAGCAGTATGCTGTTGAGTACAACAAGAGCGTACTCCTCGTAATTCTTGTACGGCACGGTAAACTCAACACAGACGGTATTTTCGGTGCTGCTCAGCTTATCCGCGCAGTTCTGAACCCTGTCAGAATATGTCAGCGCAAATTCATCGGCTTTCGGGATAACGTCCGCAAAAACCTCAATCCTGTCCTCAACTGCCATAGCCTTTAAAACGTTCTTTTCAGAACCCGTGTTCCCCCAGAGCCTGTACGCTGAACAGCCTATGGACACAGCATTCGGAAACAGCGAATGTATGATTTCGGCATACCCGCAAAAATCATACTCGTCAGAAAAGAATATAATCAGCTTCGGATTTTTGAAGTCCTTTACTGCCTCCCTGACGCACAACTCGGCGCTTTCCTTGTTTCTCCCTACGCCAAAAACGCATTTCATCATTTGGAAAAGCTCCTTTCGCCGTTACTCAAGAACGTAATCCTTATGCTTTATCCTGTCGATAAATTCATCTTCCAGAAGCGGTTTGTCGAAAATATACCCCTGAACAATATCGCACCCAAGACTTTCGATAAGCTCAAACTGCGCGTTTGTTTCAACGCCCTCCGCCGTAACCGTAAGCCCTAAACTCTTCGCAAGGGTTATAATTCCTTTCAGCATAAGATAACTCTTGTCGTTGTTGCTTACGGGCGCTTCGGGAATGAAACTCTTGTCGATTTTCAAAACGTCAAGGTCAAGCAGTTTTAACATTCCCAGCGACGAATAACCCGTTCCGAAATCGTCAATTGACGTCCTGATACCGAGCGAGCCGAGGTCGTTTACAACATCGCTCATAACGCCCTGATTGTACGAATTTTCGCCCTCTGTCAGTTCAACCTCGATATATTCATGAGGCACTTTATATCTGTCGATAACTTCCGCAATCTCCTCGACAAGTTTGTTGTTGGTGAGGTGGCGTTTGGAGAAATTGACCGAAATTCTCACGGGTTCAAGCCCTTGATTTAACAGCTTTCTAATCAGCTTGCAAACTTCCTCAAGCATGAAGAAATCAAGCGTACAGATACAGCCGTCCTGCTCCAAAATGGACACAAAGCTTCCCGGCATTATATCCCCGCCGTCATGATGCCAGCGCACAAGAACTTCCGCGCCCCTCAGCTTTCTGTCCTTGACTCCGACTTTCGGCTGGTACACAACGTAAAATTCCTTATCGCTGAGCGCTTTGTGGAACTTCGAGAGGATAATCTTGCGCTCAATAAGGCTAATGCTTGACTGCTTGTCGTAGAGTTTAAACAGCTGTCTGTTTTCGCGGGCATTCTGATACGCAACGTTTGTGTTCAGCATAACATCGCCTATATCACAGTTGTCCGTCAGACTGAACGCGCCGATTGACGCGCCAAACATAAACGTCAGCTTCCTCCCGTCCTTTTCATAGAATATGATCATATTCTGCAAAAGGTCGAGGAAATAGTCGAGGTTGTCGTTCAAGATAAGCGCGATGAAATTGTCGCCGCCCGTCCGCGCAACAATTTCGCGCTTTGAGATTGCGGCAGAAACGATTTTGCTGTACTTGCGCAGGACTTTGTTGCCCTCGACATATGACAACTCGCGGTGAACGGACTTGAAGTTGCGGATATTGAAGAAAAGGGCGGTGTAATCATGGGCTTTGCCCGATTTGATTATATCGGACGTAAAAGTCATAAACGCCTTTGAGTTGGCAATTCCCGTCTGATAGTCGATAAGCGAGAGCATATTGCAGGAGCGTTCAAGCACCAGCTCGCTCAAGATGTAGTAAATTTGCCTGAACTCAACTTCAGCCAGCCACAAATCGTCATCAGACGGTTTGCCTACCTTAAACGAAAGCTCAAACCTCACATTCCCGCCGTTCAGCAGTTTATATTCAAAGCAAATCGGCTCGCTGTCGGACTTATCGCCGTTGTCGTACAAAACGGCGCTTTTGGGAAAATCCGTTTCGGACAAGTGCAAATCGGGCGGGTTTAGGAAATAGCAAACCTTGGAAATCCCGAACTCCCCGGCAATTTTCCCGGCTTCTCTGCTTGCCCAACCGTTAAACTCGGCAAAATTTTCAGGACGCTCGTTTTTAGCATCATCAAAGATGTTTTTTGTATGACTGAGATCCATTTTCACCGCTCCCTTTCGTACAACTCCCGCACCATATACTTATTTTAAGTATAACATATTTTTACAGAATTGTCAACAACAAAAAGCGTTGATTGAAAATTATTGTGCATAATAACGGTAAAGAGTTGAGGGGAAAACTTTTTGGAAAAAGTTTTCCCCTCAAACTCCTCTTTCAAAAACTTTATATGGCAATCGTTGCTTTAGATTTAATGTTGTTTTTCTCTTATGCGCTAAAGAACCTTATCTTCATCAGCCGTAATGAAAGTTTTAGAAAAGGTTTTCCCCTTGCTAAAACCACGCTTGAGGAACTCCAAGCAGAAATATCCCATTTGTGGTTTGAATTACCAAACAATGTTTTAGTGTAATGGTCGGGGGCACCTACCCTGCTAGAGGTTAGAGATTAAGAGGTTAGAGGCTAGAGTTGAAGTCAAAACAAGGTTTGAAAAGGAAATCTTGTTTTAAATTAAACTCTAGCCTCTAGCTTCTTGATTTCTAGCTTCTAGTAGGGGTTCAAGGGGAAAACCTTTTTCAAAAGGTTTTCCCCTTGCTAAAACCACTCTTTTGCGTTCTTAGTTCCCCTTGCTAAAACTACTTAGAATCCAAAATAACGTTTGGTATTGTTATAGGAAATATCCTGTACCATTTCGCCGAGGAGCTTCTCGTCATTAGGATACTCGCCGTTTTCTACCCAGTTGCCGAAAACATCGCAAAGTATTCTGCGGAAATACTCGTGGCGCGGATAGCTCAAAAAGCTTCTGGAGTCTGTGAGCATGCCGACAAATCCCGCGAGATAGCCGAGATTTCCGAGAGAGGTTATCTGCTCCTGCATGCCGACCTTGTTATCGTTGAACCACCAAGCCGAGCCGTGCTGTATCTTGCTGACAGCTTCACTGCTCTGGAAACAGCCGAGAATGGTGTCGATAGCCTGATTATCGTTGGGGTTGAGGCTGTAAATGATAGTCTTGGGAAGCGATTTGTTCATTTCAAGCGCGTTCAGGAAATCCGCTGTTTCGCTTGACGGCGCGTAATTGTTGATACAGTCAAAGCCGGTATCGGGACCTAACTTGTTGAACATAGGCGTGTTGTTGTCGCGCTTACAGCCGTAGTGTAGCTGCATTACCCAGTTTCTCTTGTGACACTGTTCGCCCATGAACATCATAAACGCAGTCTTGAACTTCTTTACGCACTCGGGGCATGACAGCTCGCCGCTCATCTTCTTTGCGAAAATCTTCTCAATCTCCTCGTCAGAAGCGGGCGCATAGTAAACATACTCAAGCGCATGGTCGGAAACGCGGCAGCCCATTGAACCAAAGAAGTCCATTCTGTTTTCAAGAGCCTTTTTAAGGTCAGCCCACGAGCCGATTTTAACGCCGCTTGCCGCTTCAAGCTTCTTGATATAATCGGCAAAATCGGGCTTGTCGATATTCATAGCCTTGTCGGGACGCCATGCGGGATAAACCTTGACGTCAAAGGACTTGTCCTCGGCAATCTTCTTGTGCCATTCAAGGCTGTCAATCGGATCGTCAGTTGTGCAGATGACGTCAACATTTGACTGCTTGATAAGGTTTCTAACGCTCATGCTCTTATCGGCAAGCTTTTTGTTGCAAAGCTGCCAAACTTCTTCGGCGGTATCGCCGTTAAGCACGCCGTTATAGCCGAAAAAGCGCTGAAGTTCGAGGTGGCTCCAGTGGAACAGAGGGTTTCCTATGCCCTTTGCGAGAGTTTCAGCCCATTTCTGGAACTTTTCTCTTTCGGAAGCGTCGCCCGTGATATACTTTTCGTCAACGCCCGCCGAGCGCATAAGACGCCACTTGTAGTGGTCGCCGCCGAGCCAGACCTGCGTTATGCTTTCAAACTGTCTGTCCTCGGCGATCTCGCGGGGGTTTATGTGGCAATGATAGTCGATGATAGGCATCTTTGCCGCATAGTTGTGAAACAGCTTCTGCGCGGTTTCGGTTGAGAGAAGAAAATTCTCGTCCATAAATTTTTTCATTTGCAATACCTCACTTTTCAAAATAATTAGGCATTTTTATTATATAAAAAATTACTGAAAATGTCAACAGCAATTTCAATTTTTCAGTTACTTGTCACAATTCTTTCGGCGTTATGCACAAATTAGAGGTAAGAGGTAAGATGTTAGAGGTAAGAAGAACCGCAGGAAAATTCGTCGGGAAAAGTATTGACAAATTATGGGGTTTGTGCTATAATTTACTTGCGACACAATTGAATAGTCAATTTAGAAAAAGTTTACACTTTTACTGTGGTAAAAGTGTAGGCTCTGTTTTCGTATGCTTTTTCTAAGTTGACGAGAAAATTGTGTCGCAGCAATTGAAGCTTGCATTTTTACAGTGCGTAGCTTCAATGCTGCGCATTTTTTATTTGCGGGATTTGCGCGGCAACAAAGACATACCGCAATATTAAGGAGGATTTAAATGAAAGCAAGAAAACTAAGCGCGATTTTACTCGCGGGCGCGCTAATGGCAACGCCTGTTGTCACGTCAACGGCAATAGCTGAAAGTTCGCAGACGGAAAGTACCGAAAGCACGGACAGCGCACAAAGCATTGTTGACGAAAGCGGAAACCTTGTTATTGAGGGAACGACTGTAACGGGACTTACGGACAAAGGAACGACTGCTAAAGAAATTGTTATTCCCGAAGGAGTTACGGATATTGCTTATCTTGCATTTTTTTCAAAGGAAAATATTATTGAAACAATAACCATTCCCAAAAGCGTAACTAATATAGAAGAAAGTCCGATTGGTGCTTTTCCGTCTTTTGAGTCAGAAACACTGAAAAGCGTTAATGTTTCTGAAGACAATCCTGTTTACTATTCGGTAGACGGCGTGTTATTCAGCAGAAGAAGCTATCTTGAAAGAAAATTGTGTGTTTATCCTGCGGGAAAAACAGACAAAGAGTATACCATACCCGAAAACACTGAATTGAGTACATCTTTATTTGGTAACTGTAAAAATCTTTCAAAAATTTATATTCCCAAAAGCACTTCATTTAACGGATTTGATATATTTGCCGAAGATATAATCTTGAATTATATGGGGAGAGACTATACGGCAGATGAAATAGAATATATTTCGCCCGAAGAAGGCAGTATATATGAAAAACGTGTATATGATGAAAACGGCTTATACATTGTTGACAATGAAATAATCGACTGTATAAACTGTCAGAAAAACGTTGTAATTCCCGATGGAGTGACAAAGATTGGCGAAAATGCCTTTAAAAATTGTTGGGGATTTGAAGAAATTAAAATTCCCGACAGCGTGACAGAAATTGGCGACTATGCATTTTCGGGATGTGTCATTAAAAAAATTGAAATCCCCAAAAGTATAACCAAGATTTCGTTTCGTGCCTTTTATGACTGTACAAATCTTAGCGAAGTAGTACTTCCCAACACCGTGACCGAAATCGGAGTAGCTGCGTTTTCTGATTGCACAAGTCTTACTGAAATAGCACTTCCCGACAAGTTGATTAAAATCGGAGATGCTGCATTTGCGCGTACAGGACTTAAAAACATAACGTTACCCGAAAGCCTGACTGAAATCGGAGATTCTGCTTTCATAGAATGTCAGAATCTGACAAAAATTGATATACCTAAAAATATAACCAGATTATATCTTACTTTCTATAAGTGCACAAACCTTACCGAAGTAAAACTTCCCGAAGGTTTAAAAGAACTTGGAAGAGGAACATTTAATAAATGCACAAGTCTTGAAAATGTAGAAATTCCCTCAAGCGTTACAAAAATCGGCTCATGGGCATTCAGTGAAACAAAAATCAAAAGTTTGGAAATTCCGGGCGGCGTGACCGTAATAGGTGATAACATTAACAAATCCACTCCAACTCTTACAGATGTCCGCTTTTTAGAAACAAAGGACAAATGGGACAATATAACGGTTATTGACAGAAATGACAAAGAGATTGAATGTTCTGCAACAGATGTTTTTTCAAACGTAGCGCTTCACTTCAAATCCAACGATCCCGCCGTTACACCTACCGTTGAATACACGGCTGATGATGAAACAGGCAGCGGCATAACCGCTTCAGCCGAGGAAGATGTTATTGAACCGGGCGCGGTTCTTACCGTAACACCCGTTGAAGAAAAAACCGACAACGAAAACACCTACGGTTTCGATATTTCGTTCAAGAATGGCGAAAAGGAAGTTCAGCCTAACGGAAAAGTTACAATAACAATTCCCGTTCCGGAGCCTCTTAAGAAACTTGC
>CANQOJ010000062.1 GCA_947625455.1 uncultured Clostridia bacterium
GTCTTAAATGTCGAACCCGGTCTGTATGTTCCCATAAGCGCGCGGTTGAACACAGGAGCGTTTTCTTCATTCATAACGCTTTCCGGATTTTCTGCATATTTGTTCAGGTCAAAATTCGGGTAGCTTGCCATAGCCAGAACTCCGCCCGTCTTGGCGTCAAGCACCACAACCGATCCTCCCTCGCAGTCGTCCCTCAAGAGGCTTTCCGCAAAGTCAATCCTCGCTGCAGGCGAACACAGATACTCTATATGGTATCTTAAAGCGTCCTGGACAAGCTTTTGAAACTTTGAATCTATTGTAAGCATGACAGAATGTCCCAAAACGGGTTGTTGTGTTATCTCGTCCGAAATCATCATTCCGTCAGAACCGTATGTTATCGTGCGCACGCCGCGCGTACCTCTAAGTTCGCTTTCAAATGCTTCTTCAACTCCGCTTATGCCGATTATGTCATTCAGCGTGTAGCCTTGGTCTTTAAGTTCTTTGTATTTGTCGGCGGAGATAAGCCCTACCGTGCCCCTGTAGTGCGCGGCGGTTTCGCCGTCAAGATATGTTCTTTCCCAGCTTTCCGTTATGTCAACTCCGCTTAACAGCTGTGAAAGTTCCTTTATCTCCTGGACGGTACTGTCTTTTAGGTCGGACACAAGGACAAACCTGTTTTCGGTCGAAAAGTCCTTTATTGTCATTTCATAGCGCACGCCCGCAATAAGCCTGCGCATTTTCTCACCGTATTTTTCGTCAATATCATATGTCTTATACAGCCAGTAAACGCAGTCCTCCGCTGATGCATAGTCCGCAAGGTTAAGCGTTTTCTTAAGCTTTTTGACGTCAGCGTCCCTCCCGCCCATAAAGTTATACGGGCTTTCCTTGCTTATAGGCAGGGTTTCATTCCACTCCTCGCCGTTTTTAAGCAATACGTTCAGCACTCTGTATATGGTTTCGTTTTCCGTGCCGTCAGCCATAAGCGCATTCTGCAGGTTTACGGAGTAGACAATCCTGTTTGAGTTTAACACCTTACCGCCGCTGTCTACAATTATCCCTCTCGTCGCCTCAACAGCCTGCTTAGCGGTGTAGGTTGTTTCGGTTATTTCGCGGTATTTGTCGCCGTCAACTATCTGCGTCTGCATAAGCCTTAATCCGCACATAAACGACAAAATAACGACTAATGCCGCCAAAATCATTGTTCGTATAAAATAAGAAAACTTAGACATAAAATATTCACCGAAAATTCATTCAATCAAACTGCTGATAAACACATCTGCGCCGTCAGCACAGCGTTTTCCGCACAGCGGATAATGAGTGCGTGCAATTGTTGCTTACCGACAGTCCGATATATCTGCTTATACAATCTTGTTTATTCACTATCGTTGTTTTCTTGTTCTTCAGCGTTATTCGCCGACGCGTCAAGGTTTGATTTGTCCTCGGGGCGAAGCCTTGAAACAACAAGCGAAATCAAAAAATAAATCGGTATCGAAAACAAAACCGCGCCGAAATATGACGGCAAAACAACTCTCACAAAGGAAACAGCGCTTTGCGTCCCCTCCCATACCCAGTGAAGAAACAGCATATCCAGAAGCGCTATCAATGCCGAAACCGCTAAATTCAGCACAAAATGCGACACAAAGTTCACCTTTATCAAGAACCTTGACAAAAGCGAAATGCACGGACATGCAAACAAAAGCCACAGCGCGTAAAATCCCACAAGCGAGTTCCCGTTTGCAATATCCATCATCAGCCCGCACAGCATGCCGAAAACGCCCGATGCAAGGTCGCCCTCTTTCATTGCGACAGCCGTTGCAAGCGGTATAAGCAAAAGAGGGCAAAACCCTCTTATTATCGGATTGCACGAAAACAGGTAGAACAGTATCATAAGCGCGGAATAAAACGCCCACCTCAAAATTGTTCTAATCAATGCGCGGCGGTTGCGCGCCCTGCTTCCGAGAGACATTTTCATCTTATTCTTCAATCTCGAAAGGCACGCCCTTTCCGTCAAAATCCGTTATAACAAACGCCGACGTAACGTTGAAAACATCAACAGCGGGTTTTATAAGCGCGCTTTTTGAAAGACCGTTTGCGTCAACTATGATTTCCTCAACCGTGCCTATCATAAGGTCGTCGGGAAACAGTCCGCTCTGACCTGAGGTGAAAATGACGTCGCCTACCGCAATATCCGCGTCCTTTAGTATATCCCGCATAAGGCACATACCCTCGTCCGCGCTGTCTATGCTGTTTTCAATAACCCCCGTCACTTTAGTGCGGGCAGAATAAACGCCGATATTCACCTGCGGGCTTAAAATTGTCGTAACCCTTGCATAGTTTTCCGCAACAGACGTAACTCTCCCCGCAAGCCCCACTGACGTAACCACAGGATCGTTTAAGGATATTCCGCTTGATTTTCCGCAGCTTATCGTAAATCCGCCGCATATATCGTTTGTATTTCTCGCGACTATATCACAGCTTTCAGAAAAGATGAAGTCTGGATTTTTCTCCTTTAACCCCAGCATTTCCCGTAGCTGTGCATTTTCGTCAACAAGCGTGTTGTAGTCCTTTGTCTGTTTGTACAGCTTAGTCAGCTGTTCTTTTAGGCTTTCGTTTTCGGCTTTATATGCGTCGGCATTCACAAGCTTGTCGATAAAACCCGAAACTCCGTCAGCGACAGCATTTGCCGCTGACGTAAACGGATATAAAAGAGTTCCTACTATCTGTTCGGGCGGGGTTTCCGTGCCGAGCGTCACCGCAGCATATGCCATAAGCCCTAAAAGAAGCGCCCCGAAACAAATCAGTATTTTAAATTTAACGCTGTGGAAAAATTCTTTCATAGTTTAAAATATAAATCAATAAATGGTTTCATCTTCGGACAATACGTCCTCAAGCTTATCAATGTTTTCGAGAACCTTTCCCGTGCCGTCCGCGACGCAGTCCAGCGGTCTTTCCGCAATTTTCACGGGCATACCCGTTTCGTCATGAATAAGCTTGTCAAGCCCTTTGAGGAGCGCACCGCCGCCCGCAAGCATAATTCCGCTTTCGATAATATCCGCGGCAAGTTCGGGCGGGCATTTTTCAAGCGTCGTCTTTATTGCTTCGATAACGTGAGAAAGCGGCTCTGAAAGCGCTTCTCTGACTTCCTCGCTCTTTATCGTTATGTTTTCGGGAAGCCCGTTTAACAAGTTTCTTCCGCGAATGTCCATAACAGGCTCGCCGTCGCCTGTTTTAGCGGCAGAGCCTATGCCTGTCTTGATATTTTCGGCTGTTCTTTCGCCGATAAGGAGATTATATTTCTTCTTGATATAGTTTATGATTGCCGAATCAAATTCATCTCCCGCAACTCTTACAGAACGCGCTGTAACAATGCCGCCGAGAGAGATAATGGCAACCTCGCTTGTGCCTCCCCCGATATCGACTATCATGCTTCCCATAGGTTCTGCCACGGGAAGTCCCGCGCCTATCGCCGCCGCCATGGGTTCTTCGATAATTGAAACGCGCTTTGCGCCTGCCTGCTGTGCGGCTTCTTTAACGGCTCTGCGCTCAACTTCCGTTACGCCTGACGGAATGCAGATTATTACTCTTGCTCTGCCTCTGCCTTTAAGGGCTTTTTTGATGAACTGCTCCAGCATAATCGAGGTCATATCGAAATCCGCGATAACGCCGTCCTTAAGAGGTCTTACCGCAACGATAGAACCGGGCGTTCTGCCGATTACTTCCTTTGCTTCAGAGCCGACATAGCGCACCTGATTAGCCTTTTTATCCACCGCGACAACCGACGGCTCGCGGATAATTATGCCTTTTCCTCTCATATAGACCAGCGTGTTTGCCGTACCCAGATCAATACCGATGTCCTTGTTAATTCCAAACATTTGTTTAGTTCCTCCGAATAATTATACATAAATGAAAGTTACAAACTGCCAAATTATATTATACCATTATTTTCTCCGTACTGCAATGTAATATTTATAGATATTTTCTGTTTTTTATTCAGCTTTTTTCGTCATTTTTACCAACTAGAAGCTAGAAGTCAAGAGGTTAGAGGCTAGACATGGTATCCGCTTCGCGGATTTTATCAGATTGTTTTGGGATTAAGAGAGCGTAAGCAACGGTTGCCTGCGCTCTTTTCCTGCTAAACAACGTTTCCGCCGCGAGGAGTTCGGGGTGCAGCCACGGCTTTGGCGAAGCGGAAATGATGTCCGAATAAGCGAAACCTGCTTCCCGCTTCGCCAAAGCCACGCGCGTTACGCGCGTCAAATTCGCTTCGCGAATTTGAGTGGCTGCACCCCGAACCCGCGTGGTTTTGGAGATAACGTTGTCGGCTCGGACAAATGGAGTGGGCAACTTTTAAGAGAAAAATCTCATTTGACATCAACTCTAGCTTCTAACCTCTAGTCTCTAGCCTCTAGACGGTGTCTGCACCCCGAACCCGCGTGGTTTTGGAGATAACGTTGTAGGCTCGGACAAAGGCGGGAGCGTTTTGGAGAAAAAGAGCGCAACCCTTGATAGGCTTACGCTCTCTTAATCCCAAAACAATCTAAATCGTTCACGAAGTGAACACCATAACTGTTTACTGTACATTGTCCACTGTATACTGGCTTCAGCCCTTTTTGCCGCGCGACTGCCTCACCATATCCTCAACGACTATGTCATATATCTCGCCCAAAGTTGAACAATACTCCAGTATCTTCCACGGTTCATTTGTGTGGAAATGAATTTTCGCTGTTCCCTCGTCCGCGATTACAAGCAGGCTGTCACCTGTGAAGTTGCTTCTGATATAATCGTCAAGTTCGTCCTCGTCAATGTTCTCCCCGTCAATCAAAAGCTGTGTGTCATATCTGAACTCAATTTCGTCTGCCATAACATTATCCTCCTGTTACTTTTTCCACTTCATTGATATATCGAACGCCGTAACGCTGTGCGTAAGCGCGCCAAGGCTGATTATGTCAACTCCCGTTTCGGCAACATCTCTTATGTTTTCAAGCGTTACATTTCCCGAAGCTTCGGTTTTCGCGCGCCCGTCTATCAGCTTCACCGCTTCTTTCATCTGCGCTGTGTTCATATTGTCAAGCATTATAACGTCCACTCCGCACTCCAGCGCCTGTTTTACCTCGTCAATATCCCGCGTTTCGACCTCAATCTGAAGCATATGCCCCGCTTTCTTCCGCAGCGCCTCAACAGCAGGCTTTATCCCGCCGTATGCGTCAATATGGTTGTCCTTTAACATTGCCGCGTCAGTGAGATTATAGCGGTGATTTCTTCCCCCGCCTACCGTGACTGCATACTTCTGCAAGGCGCGAAGTCCGGGCAAGGTTTTTCTTGTATCGGCAATAGACGCGTTTGTGCCTTTTACGGCTTCAACGCACTTGTTTGTATAGGTTGCAATTCCGCTCATATGCTGTAAAATATTAAGCGAAGTCCTTTCGGCTTTCAGCATAAGGCGCGTATGACCGCTGAAATCGGCGATAATATCGCCCTTTTTTACCTTGTCGCCGTCTTTCTTGTATACCTTTATCTCGGTTTCGGAATCCAGAATTGTGAACACTCTTAATGCAACTTCAATTCCCGCAAGCACTCCGTCTGCCTTTGCCATAAAATACGCGCTTGATTTTGCGTTTTCGTCAATAAGCAGGTCGGATGTGCTGTCAATGTAGTTTATATCCTCTGACAGCGCGGTTTTAATCAAATCGTCAACATAAAACGGCAGAAGCGTCATTCTTCATCTCTCCTTTCCCAAATCTCCGAAAGTATGATATAAGCCACAGTCGCAAGCGACTTTGTTTCGGTGTAGTCGGCGTTTATCTCATAACCTCCGCTTTCAAGCTGTTGCTTTATCTCCTTTATCCTTTTCAAGCCCTTTTCGGTTTCATTGTAATCGGGATAGACAAAATATGCCTTTTGCATAATAGAGCGTATCTCGTCCTGAATTTCAGCTTTGTCGGAAAGCGGTTTTCCGTCAGGTGCTGTCATATTGTACTCAACATATTCATCAAAATCTGTACGCTTGTCGGAAATGTTCTTTGAGTTTATATCCTCTGCGATAAGCCTTGAAAAGACAAGCGCTTCAAGCAGTGAGTTTGACGCAAGCCTGTTTTTTCCGTGAACGCCCGTATGCGAACATTCTCCCGCGGAATACAATCCCTCAACGTTTGTCGCGCCCTTTCCGTCAACGTTAATCCCGCCCATAAGATAATGCTGGCACGGGTAAATCGGAATAGGCTCTTTTGTCATATCATAGCCTTTTTCGAGGACATTTTCGTATATCATGGGGAAGTGCATTTTTATGAAATCCGCGTCCTTATAGGAAATATCAAGCCAAAATTCGTCCGAGCCTGTTTTCTTCTGCTCTTCCATTATGCATTTTGAAACAACATCTCTCGGCGCAAGTTCTTTCCTTTCCGGCTCGTATGACGGCATAAAGCGCTCTTTATTGCAGTTGAGCAGATACGCGCCCTCGCCGCGCACCGCCTCGGAAACAAGAAAACATTCGTGATTTTTCCTGTCGGCAAACGCCGTAGGGTGAAACTGAACATAGCTTAAGTTCTTTATCTCCGCGCCCAGATTGTACGCCAAGGCAATACCGTCGCCCGTTGCAATAGCGGAGTTTGTCGTATAATTATACACTCTGCCTATACCGCCCGTCGCCATAATCACAAAATCCGCGCAGTAATATTCATGCTCGCCGCTTTGCGTGAACACATCGGCAAAGAACGTATTGTTCTCCTTTTCAAGCCTGCACAAAACGGAGTTGTTGATAACAGTGACGTTTTTCAGCTTGCAGACTTGTTCTATAAGGCAGGTTTCTATCTCCTTGCCCGTGGTGTCCTTGTGGTGGGCAATTCTCCTGCGGGAATGACCGCCCTCAAGAGTAAGCGCAAGCGAACCGTCCTCGTTTCTGTCAAAATCCACGCCGTATTTCTCAACAAGCCTTTCAACGTCGCGCGGACCTTGTTCAACAAGTATCCTTACATTATCGAGGTTGTTCTTGTACTGACCTGCTATAAGCGTGTCCTTGATATGCAGTTCAAAATCGTCGTTCTTGCTGTCCATAACCGCCGCAACTCCCCCCTGCGCAAGCGCGGAGTTGCAGAGCGTGAGTTCCTTTTTCGACAGCATAAGCACATTCAGCTTTGCGTCAAGGTTAAGCGCGGCATAAATGCCCGAAATTCCCGTTCCGACAATCAAAACGTCAAATCTCTTGAATTTCATATTTTGTCCTTTCTAAAGCTTTTACACTTTAAGGTTTTGTACATCTTATAAAATATCCGCAACGGCGGTTTTGTTCATATATTGACAATATGAATAAAATTTGTTATAATTCATTAAGGGAAATGCAATCCCATACGTTACACTATTGAATTTAAAGGAGAACCAAATGCCCGAAAAAGCGATTTTAGTTTCCGTAGATACGGGGGAATATGACTGCGACATATCTTTGGACGAACTCTCCGAACTTGCTAAAACAGCGGGTGCGGAAGAAACGGCGCGCGTTATACAAAAGCGCGAAGCATATGAATCGGCAACTGTTGTCGGAGAGGGAAAACTCGAAGAAATATCCGAACTTTGCGGGATATACAGCGCGGACTTGCTTATATTCGACTGCGAACTCACCGCGTCGCAGATACGGAATATTGAGGACAAGACAAATGTCCGTGTTATCGACAGGACGATGCTTATCCTTGACATTTTCGCAGGGCGCGCAGTTTCGGCAGAGGGCAAGCTTCAGGTTGAACTCGCACAGCTTAAATACCGTCTCCCGCGCCTTATGGGGATAGGCACAAGCCTTTCAAGACTAGGCGGCGGGATAGGCACGCGCGGTCCCGGTGAAACCCAGCTTGAAACCGACCGCCGTCATATACGAAGGCGCATTGACAAGCTGTCCGAAGAACTCCGCGAACTTGAAAAACGCCGCGGATTAGCGCGTTCACGCAGAAAAAAGGACAATGTTCAGGTGGGCGCTGTCGTAGGCTACACAAACGTGGGGAAATCAACTTTGCTTAACCTGCTTACAAATGCTGATGTCTTAGCCGAGGACAAGCTTTTTGCAACTCTTGATCCGACAGCGCGTTCAATTGAACTTCCCGACGGGAGAAATCTCGTGATTGTCGACACCGTAGGGCTTATCCGCAGGCTTCCGCACAATCTTGTCGAAGCGTTCAAGTCAACGCTTGAAGAAGCGGCAAACGCGGACATAATAATCCACGTTTGCGACGCGTCAGACGCGGAATTTGCCGAAAAAGCCGAAGTTACGCTGAAAACTTTGGCTGAACTCGGCGCGGCGGAAATCCCGACCGTCACCGTGCTTAACAAATGCGACAAAGTAACCTGCGAAATCCCGACAGACGATAAGACCGTCAAAATATCCGCGCTCAAAAACGTTGGCATTCCCGAACTTTTGCAAACAATCGCCCGCAACCTCCCGCAGACATCACAGCGGATGAAACTGCTGCTGCCGTATGACAAGGCGGGGTTGTCCGCAAAGATACGCGAAAACGGCAAGATATATCTCGAAGAATACACCGAAAACGGCGTTATTCTGGACGCGCTTGTGGAAAATGCGCTTGTAAGCAAGTTAAGAGAGTACGTTTTGGAGGATAGGGGTTAAATCAAACATTCATTTTCTATTAAAGTGTGTTTGTTTCCTTGCGGTACAACCAACTTTTCCTGTTTACAGCACGCCTGATCCGGCGCGCTCCGGGGTGCAGCCACGCAAATTCGCTGCGCGAATTTGCCGCGCGCAGCGCGTGGCTTTGGCGAAGCGGGAGCAGCGTTTCGCCTATTCGGACAACTTCTCCGCTTCGCCAAAGCCGTGGCTGCACCCCGGAGCGCCCGGACGTGGTTTGAAAGGAAAAGAGCGTTTGCTGTCCTGCGATTAGAGCAACTTTTCCTGTTTAGTGTTGGCTTGACTCCAACTCTAGCCTCTAGCCTCTTAATCTCTAGCTTCTAACTTCGCAAGTTCCAACCGCCCGCACCGTCATCACATGGCACGCGCCTATACCGAATATCCTGTCCATGTTCATCTTGAACTGCGTAAGGTCATCAAACGGCACTATCGCCTGTATCGTTCCCTCAAATCCCCCGCCGTGAACTCTGCACGCTCCGCGCCTGTGCAATGAAATTTCTGCCGCATTGAGCGCAATCGACAGCGATTGATTTCGTATGTTGTCGGGCGAATAAACGTTTTGCAGGTACTTGAACGAGGAGTTTCCGCTTTCGCGGACTGACGAGAGGAAATCCTCAAATCTGTTGTTCAGCAGCGCATGAGAAACCTTTTCCACGCGCCCGTTTTCGCGGAAAAAATGTATGGCGCGCAAAACCGCCCTGTCGCCGAATTTCCTGCGCAAATCGCCAATGTTCAGCATAATATCGTCAATTGACAGCGAGCGCAGATTTTCACAGTCAAAATATGACGCTATCTCCCGCATTTCCCCGCTTATCTGCTCATACAGCTTCTTTAAGTCAAGCTTCGGCGTTTTGTCAACTTCAACAATGCACAGCGCGTGTTCAAACTGCCCGAAATCACACGGAATGTTTTCAACAATCGGCGTGTCGCCGTCCTTGAAGTCAATCGCGGTAAATCCTCCCGACGCGCACGAAAGCGCCCTCGTAAGCCCGCAAACTCTCTGAAAGTACTTTTCCTCGGCAAATCTTGACGCTAAAGCAAGAGTGACAGGTCTTAACTGACCGTCGTTGTACAATGCCGACAATATCATTCCCGTAAGCACTCCGAATGCCGCCGCGCTTCCAAGCCCTGAACCCCTGAAAAGCGTAGAAGTCGTATAAGCGCGAAAACCGCCTATTTTATGCCCTTTATCTTTAAAGTATCTCAAAACGCCGCGGATAATTCCCGACGAGTTGTTTTTGTCGTTTTCGTTTACCTCAAGGTCATTTATATCAATCCTGTCCTCGTCAAGCCCCTCGGATTTTATTACGACAACATTATCGTCCGTCAGTTCAGCCGCCGCGATTATGTCAAGGTCAACGCTTGCCGCGAAAACCTTGCCGTTGTTCTGTTCGGTGTGATTTCCGCATATCTCCGTTGTTCCCGGAGTTGAGAAAAACCTGAGTTTCCCGTGTTCTCCGAAATATTTCGTAAAACCCTCTTCAAGCGCAGAATAGCGCTTTTTTTGGTTGTTATGCGGATATATCTCGTTAATTTCTTTTATAATAGGGCGCATATCTTAAGCTCCTTTATATTCAGACTTTATCGGCAGTCTGATGTTATTTAATAGAACATATGCTTTTCCTTTTCACGGTGCGCCGAAACGCTCATCACAAGCCCCATGCAGACGTTCACCATAATAACCGCCGTGCCGCCCCTGCTTATAAACGGCAGAGGTATGCCTATAACGGGCACAACGCACAATACAACGCCGATATTTATCACACAGTGGAAGAAAATCATTGCAAAAACGCCTATGCACATAAGCTTGCCGAGGTTTGTCTTTGCGCCCGACGCATTTGACAACAGCTTCAGGCACAACAGCGCGAACATGATAACCAGCGCCATACAGCCTATAAATCCGAGCGTCATGCCGATATAAGCGAAAATATAGTCATTTGAAAGTTCGGAAGTGTAGTGATAATACTCTTTGTCAAAGCCTAAGCCCGTAAGTTTTCCCGAGCCTAAAACTATCGTTCCGTTATACTGCTGGTAGAACTTGCCGAGTTTTTCGGCTTCCTGCATATCCTTGTCGAACAGTATCAGAAAGCGGGTTTTGTGGTGGTCTTCCATAAGGAAATTCCATGCGAATGCGACAACAAGCGGTATGCTTGCTATTCCCGCGAGGAGATATTTCCACGAAATGCCCGCCATGAACAGCATGCATATGAAGATAAACAAAAATACAAGCGCAGAGCCTGCGTCTTTCTGCAAAAGTATGATTGCCGTCGGCGCAAGTCCGTGTATGCACAGCAATAAAAAGTGCTTTGGTTGATTTATATTTTCGCCGACCTTTGAGATATGCGTCGCAAGGGTGATAATAAACACAAATTTCAAAACTTCCGACGGCTGAATGGTAACAAACCCGAAATTAAGCCATGCAACGTCGTCGTCACGCTGTACGCCGAGCGGTGTGAACAGCAAAAGCTGTAATATAATGCCCACAGGCGCCAGAATGAACCACATCTTTGAAATGAACCGATAGTCGATAAGGCTTACAACAAACCCCCCGGCAATTCCCACAGCAGC
>CANQOJ010000063.1 GCA_947625455.1 uncultured Clostridia bacterium
CTTGCAAGCGACGGCGCGTCGTTCATTCCGTCGCCCACAAACACAAGCGCGCTGTCTTTGTCCTTGCCATCAAATATCTCCTCGACAGCTTTCACCTTTCCGTCGGGCAAAAGCTGCGCTCTCACCTCGTCAATTCCGAGTTTCCCCGCAATATCCTCCGCCGTTTCGCGCCTGTCGCCCGTGAGCATGATTTTTCTTGATGAACACAATTTCGTAAGCTCCGCAAGCGCTTCTTTGGCGTTATCTTTCGGCGTGTCGCTTACGCAGACGCTTCCCAGATATTTCCCCTCGCAGGCGCAGTAAACAACCGTGCCTGTTAAATCTTTGCCTTGTTCCTCACTGAATACGCCTGCCCTTTCCATAAGCCTTGAGTTTCCGACAAGGACTTCTTTTCCGTTTATTATTGCCCTGACGCCAAATCCCGCGATTTCTTCGGCATTTTCGGCTTTTGGGATTTCCCTGCCTTTGACGGCTTGGACTATTGACTTTGCGATAGGGTGATTTGAAATCATCTCGGCAGATGCGCATAAATCAAGAAGTTCTGTTTCGGAAATCCCCGAATTATTGTCGGGGGTTATTTTCGTCACGGAAAAACTGCCCTTTGTGAGCGTGCCTGTTTTGTCAAACACAAAGATTTTAGCATTCGCAAGACGTTCAAGGTAATTCGCGCCTTTTATCATGATACCGCGCTTCGCCGCCGCGCCTATGCCGCCGAAATATGACAGCGGAACTGAAATCACCAGCGCACACGGACAACTCACCACCAGAAACGTAAGCGCCCTGTATATCCAGTCACTCCAGTTGCCCAGAAACAGCGGAGGAATAACCGCCAGAAGCACCGCCGAAGCAACGACAATCGGCGTATACACCCTCGCAAAGCGCGTTATAAAACTCTCGGTCTTTGCCTTGCTTTCCGAGGAATTTTCAACAAGTTCAAGGATTTTCGTCACCGTTGAGTCGCTGTAGGGCTTTGTGACTTGTATTTTCAGCAGTCCGTTTGTATTTACCGAGCCGCTGTAAACCTCGTCGCCTGCCGCAACATCACGCAGTGCGCTTTCTCCCGTCAGCGCAGATGTATTCAGTCCGCTTGAACCGAAAACGACAACTCCGTCCAACGGCACCTTTTCGCCCGGCTTCACAACGATTGTTTCCCCTGTTTCCACTTCATCAGGCTCAACTTCGATAACCTCGCCGTTTCTTTCAACATTCGCGCTTTCGGGGTTTATGTCCATCATGTCGGCAATTGACTTGCGGGATTTCCCGACAGCAAGCGCCTGAAACAACTCTCCCACCTGATAGAATATCATAACCGCCGCGCCCTCGGAGTATTCTCCGATTATCATTGCGCCGATTGAAGCTATAGCCATAAGGAAGTTTTCATCAAACACCTGACCGTGTGCAATATTGCGGACAGCTTTCCACAAAACGTCCCAGCCCGCCGTAATATATGCCGCGAGAAATACTCCCAGCCTTATAAACCAAAGCACGGAGAATATGTCGCTGTCATGCGGCAAAAACAGCCCGCCGACAAACAAAACCGCCGAAATGATTATTCTTATCAGCAGTTTTTTCTGCTTTCTGCTCATTTTAATACCACCGTGCAGTCGGGTTCAACCTTTTTTATGCACTCAACGGCTTTTTTCACAACCTCGTCAAACTTGTCGTCGTCGGCTTCTATCGTCATTTTCTGCGTCATAAAGCTGACTGCTGCGTTATTCACGCCGTCAATTTTCTTTATCGCGGTTTCCATTTTTGCCGCACAGTTTGCGCAGTCAAGGTCGATAAGCTTAAATGTCTTTTTCATGATAATTACCTCCGTAAATTAAATTTTTATTCGTTGACGTGTTCAAGTCCTTGCTTAAGGATTGTATTTACATGGTCGTCAGCGAGAAAATAGAACACCGTTTTTCCCTCTCTGCGGAAACTTACAAGCGACGCGTTTTTGAGTATCTTCAATTGATGTGAAACCGCACTGCTTGACATTCCCACGGCGGTCGACAGGTCGCATACGCATAGTTCTTTAGCAGAAAGCGCGCTTAAAATCTTTATGCGCGTGCTGTCGCCGAATACCTTGAACAACTCCGCAAGGTCAATTAGCGTATCATCATCGGGCATCTGCGAGCGTATCTCGTCAATTTCCGCCGGGTGCGCATGGATAAGTTCACATGACGGAAGTTCATTCGTTATTTCGTTTTCCATAGTTCTCCTTTGAAAGTTGTTCAGTTGAACATTTGTTCAATCATTCTGATTTTATTGTAGCACTTATGTTGTCATTTGTCAATGCCAAATATTGACTGAAATTAAAAATATTCGTTATATGCTCATATTTTCGGCAAATTACTCTTAAATGCTCACTATTTTAAAACAAACACAAAAAATGAAACGATTTAAGAGAAATTGAGAAAAACAGAGAGAAATCAAGAGAAACATAAAGAAAACGGGATATATTTTAAAATTGCGGGAAAAACTACTTGACAAAACGGAAAAAAGGCGTTATAATAACAAATGTTGCTAATTAAATAAAAAATCTTTACAGGAGGAAAATAAATGTCAACTTATATGCCAAACGCAAAGACAGTTGAGCGCAGCTGGTACATTCTGGACGCTGCCGATAAGCCGCTCGGAAGAGTTGCAGCGACCGCCGCTCACCTGCTCAGAGGAAAGCACAAGCCGACTTTCGCGCCTCACTGCGACTGCGGCGACCATGTTATTATCGTAAACTGCGCAAAAGCAGTGCTTACAGGTAAGAAACTTCAGAACAAGGTTTACAGATGGCACACGGGTTATATCGGTCATCTCAAGGAAGTAAGCTACGACAAGCTTATGAAAACAAACCCCTGCAAGGCTATGACGCTTGCAGTAAACGGAATGATACCCGATACGACCATAGGCAGAAAGGCTCTGACAAGACTTCGCTGCTATGCGGGTGCAGAGCATAACAACGCGGCGCAGAAGCCCGTTGAGTACAAATTTTAAGGAGGGCTTTTGAATGTACGAATCTAAACCTTATTACTATGGAACAGGCAGAAGAAAGCACTCTGTTGCCCGCGTAAGAGTTTATATCGGCAGCGGCAAGATAACGATAAACAACAGAGATATTGACGACTATTTCGGTCTTGATACCCTGAAGCTCATTGTACGTCAGCCGTTGGCGCTTACCGATACGGTAGGAAAGTTCGATATTGTCTGCACAGTTGCAGGCGGCGGCGTTACAGGTCAGGCAGGCGCAATCCGTCACGGTCTTTCAAGAGCGCTTCTTCAGTACAGCGATGAACTTCGTCCCGTACTCAAGAAAGCAGGCTTCCTCACTCGTGATCCGAGAATGAAGGAAAGAAAGAAGTACGGCTTGAAAGCAGCAAGACGCGCACCTCAGTTCTCAAAGAGATAATCACATTTACAAAACCTCGCCAAATCAAACGGTGGGGTTTTCCTTTTCGTGAATAATCAAAAAAATAATCATCTTTAAAAAATCATCATTCATCAAAAAAATTTTTTGCGCGCTGAAGATTGATTGATGAGGATTGATTACTTTAGATTGATTTCTTTAGATTTATATCTTTAGATTATATATAAGATTTGCCATTTTCGACAAATTAAAATGCAAGTTTTGTGCAAATTGATTTGTAACTTTTCTGCATTTTAATTTGTATATTTTCAGCATATTAAAATGTAAGTTTTCAGCAAATTGATTTGTCACTTTCCTGCATTTTAATTTGTATATTTTCAGCATATTAAAATGTAAGTTTCGTGCAAATTGATTTGTAACTTTTCTGCATTTTAATTTGTAAGATTTTAGCATATTAAAATGTAAGTTTCCTGCAAATTGATTTGTCACTTTCTTACATATTGATTTTCCGAAAATCGAATACAAAAACCCGCTCCGTAATCAACAGAGCGGGATTGTTGTTTTGCATCAAAACTCTTACTCTTAATATCGCAAGCATTGTTTTAAACTGAACGCTGTTTATCTATTATGCGCCAAAGAACCTTATCACTATCAGCCATAATAGAAAGTTTTCCCCCTTGCTAAATCCACCTCTTGGCGTACCTTAATCCGAAAGTCAATCTTCTTTCAGTCCGTTTATAATCTGTGTAAGCCTTGAAAGGCTGGCGGTTATTTCGCTGCTTGCTTTTTCCATTGTAACGGCAAGTTTCTGTACTTCCGTTGCGACAATCGCGAAGCCTTTTCCTGCCGCGCCTGCATGCGCTGACTCAATCGACGCGTTTATGCCGAGGATTTTCTGATTCATACTTACCTTTGTGAGCTTTTTGTTGCTTTCATTTGCAACGTTGATTTCAGCCGCCGCGTCTGCAATACCGTTTACAAGCTTGTCAACTATTTCCCTGCTGTATTTCTCCGAATACGAAGCGCGAACAAACATATTTATAACGTTTCCGAGAAGATTTGCGGACGCTTCTATCTGGTCGGGGGTTTTTACGTTTACCTTGCGCAGCGCGTCAACATAACGGTCGGGATCTATGCCGAGTTCAACAGCGGTTTTGCGGAATTTGTTCTCGTCGGGATTTTGAGGAAGCACCTGACCGCCTATGATACTGCCAAGCACTGTACCGTCGTTCAGCGTAATAGGAATTGAAAAGTCCATAAGTCCCGCATGGCAGGCGTAAATTCCCGTACACTCCGCGTCGCATTTTTCACATCTGCGCTTGCCCTCTGCGCTTCCTCTGGTAAGGTCGATACAAAACTCCGTGAAATTATAACAGTCGCTTATGTACTTGCCGTCAGCGCCCACGGCAACCGTTGCAAGCCCCGTGCTTTTAGCCCAGTTGCTCATAATATGCTCAAACTCTTGCATATCGCAAAAATCTTGAATTTTAGCCATTTCCATAATCTCCAGTCTATAAAAAATTAAACTCGCAGAAAAATGAACAATTTCCGCCTTTAGTACAATTATACAATATTATTTCAATTCTGTCAAGTTATTTGATTAAATATTGCGTAAAAATTTTAATATTTTTTTAAAAAAACTATTGACAAACAAGGTGAAATCGTGTTATAATACAACTGTACTAATACGAGTAATACATAGAAATGTTGATTAAATAATTCTACTATAGGCTAGATATTAAACCAGAGGCTGGATTTCAAGAAGCTAGAGGCTGGATTTAAATGTGTTATTCGGATTGTTTTGAGCAAAATAGAGCGTAACCCTATCGGTTTCTTACGCCCTTTACTCCAAAAACAATCTTAATCGTCCACGAAGCGGACACCATAACTGTATACAGCGTTATCCACGAAGCGGATAATGCGTCCGCTTTACACTGTATACTAACTCCGCTAAGCAGAAAAAGCATGTATTATATAAAAAGATGACCGAGGAGTAAAATATGTTTACGATGCGTCTAAAGGGCGGTGCTCCTATATACGAGCAGCTGCGTGAAAGAATAACCGAGCTTATAATAAGCGGTGAGATGAAAGAGGGCGAAAAGCTGCCCGCGGTGCGGGAAATTGCGAAGCAGCTCACCATCAACCCGAACACGGTGCAGAAAACCTATGCCGAACTCGAGCGGCTTGGGCTTATCTACTCCGTACCTGCTAAGGGAAGTTATGTTTCTCCGCGCTCAAAGTATATAGGCACTTTAAATCAGCAGACTTCGGAAGAATTTGCCAAAGCGGTTGAAACCGCGCTTTCACAGGGACTTTCAAGGGAAGAACTGCTGAAAATAGTAAATGATGTTTCTGATGAACAGGGGTGATTTTTAATGAAAAGGCAATATTTTCGCTATAAACTAAGCGGTCAGAGGGGGCTGTTTGCGGCAAGCGCAGCGCTTTCAATTGCAGGCTTTCCCGCTGTCATAACATTTCTTATGATAATAAAGATTATTTTGGGCATGAAAGAAGTAGCGGCGGGAGCAGGCTTTACCATTCAGATTTTAATCGCAATTTACGGGTATACCGTTTTTCCGCTCTCGTGGCAGGGGTTGTTTGCAATTGCGCTGATAACGCCTATCGTTTCCTTTAAGTATTACACAAACCGCGCTTGTACGGATACGATAGGAAGTCTGCCATTGACGTACAGGGACAGGTTTCTGGGCGATTTCCTTTCGGGATTTGCGTCGGTTTGCTCTCCATTTGTTTTAACCATTCCGTATGTTGTCATAATGTCAAACGTTGTGGAAAAAATAGGGGACGTTAATGACTTCAGCGGTGTTTCCGAATATTTCACAAACGGCGTTATAATCCTCGCGCTGATAACCGTTTCGGCTTACACGTTTTCATCGCTCACGGTGTCGCTTTGCGGAAAAGTCGGCTCGGCGGTATTCTCTGCACTTTTCGGCTCGGTGGCTTTGCCCGGCATAGTATTTTTATATTCGGCATTTATCGGCGCCGGCGTTGTCGGAATAAATCCCGTGAAATTCTCCTTGAATATGGCTGACGTTATACCTCCCGCAGGACTTATTCCGAGTTTCTACATCTTCTGGAACAGTTACACAGGTCAGATGTACACCCAGCCCGAAGACGTTATATATTACTTCAACCCGAGTCCCGTGATTTACGTCATTCTGATACTGCTGACCATTCTCTACGCTGTCGGCGCGTATTATCTCGGAAAACATCGCAAGACCGAAAATGTCGGAAAACTTTTCGTCTACAAAAAGGCGCATGAAATCGTAAATGCCGTTATCACTGTCGCAATTATGGGATTTGCGTTTTTAATATATGTATGCCAGGTGGACGTTGACGGCATGGAAAAGTATGCGGTTGTAAATGTAATAGGGGCGGTTATAGCCTTTATAGCTTATCTTATAACGGACTTTATATTTACAAAGCGCATTAAAAATGCCGTTAAGAACATTTTAAAATATGCCGTGATATGCGGCGCTTGCTTCGGAGTATTCTATATCGCAAGGGCGACCGACAGTTTCAGCATAGGAGATACAATCCCGAATGTCGGAGACGTATCGCGCATTGAGATAAACGGCGACTATCTGTATAATCAGAGCAACAGCGCGCTTGAATATGACGACCTAAAGGCAATTGAAACCATTATTTCCGAGCACAAAAAGCTGCTTTCAAATCCCGACGGCATTACAACAGGCGACGGAATAATCGTTTCATACAAGCTGAAAAACGGCTTTGAAATCAACAGGGAATATGACTTTTTAAGTGATGAAGAAGAAAACGAAAACGAAAACGATCCTTTGAGGAAAATGGCAAAAATCATCTCTGAACTTCCCTCAAAGAATGACAACGTATACGGAATTTTGGAAAACGGCAATTACAAAAACCTCACTTTCAAAACCACCATGTATACGAATACCACTGAAGACGTCGTCACTATTGACGAAATAGAAGAATTTGTCATAAGACCTGATAAAACCGAGGAATTTAAGAACATTCTCTACAACGACATAAAAAATCATTATAAAAGATACGGTCCTTCAGCCGCGCTGGTCTATGCATATTACGACCTTAACGGCGAAGCTAAGCAGGATATGTTCCATATTTTAGACACATATACCGATACTATCGCATTCTTAAACAATCCCGAAAATCGGCTTACGGAATCGGAAAGCGGAATTACCGACACATACGGGAAAACGTTTAGTTTTGCTATTGAGGGCGGAACGGCTTTGGCAAGTGTGGAGGTTGACGCTTCGGCAAACAGCGAGACAGCTCAGGAGATTTTGTCGATGTGCTATATGAGCGTCGCTGACGCGTCGGATGTAATCAAGGTAATCGACAGCTCAAACTGGATGTCCTATTATGTAAGCCGAAAGGACGAAAAGCGCGCGGCCGAGCTTATCTTAAAACTTGCTAAAGAAACTGTTGCAAATACGAATTAAGGGGTGTTATTATGATAAAATTTGATAACGTAACAAAAACATTTGACGGATTTACCGCTCTTGACCATCTTACGCTCGAAATACCGAAAGGCTCGGCTTATGGGCTTTTAGGCTCTAACGGCGCGGGAAAATCAACAATGTTAAGGCTTCTCACGGGAGTTTACAAGGCTGACAGCGGAGTTGTTTCAATAGGCGGTACGCCCGTTTATGACAATGCAGAAGTTAAACAGCGCCTTATCTTCATCAGTGATGAAACCGCGCAGTATTCAAACATGACGCTTAATCAGATGAAGAAATTCTACAAGACATTCTACCCGAAATTTTCCGACGAAATCTTCACCCGCCTGCACGGATTTTTAAATCTCCCGCTCAACAAGAAAACTTCTACTTTCTCCAAAGGCATGAAGCGCCAGGCGGCTGTTATCTGCGCGATTTCCGCTAGACCGGACTATCTGTTTCTTGACGAGGCATTTGACGGACTTGATCCGACAATGAGAATTGCCGTAAAGAAGATGATGATTGAGGCAATGACCGACAACGAGATGACTATCGTCATTTCCTCGCATAATCTGAAAGAAGTTGAGGAATTTTGCGATACTGTCGGTATGCTTCACAAAGGGAAAATCATATTCACGCGCGATTTGTCCGAGCTTAAAGGCAATATCCACAAAATTCAAGCGTCATTTGACACAGAGGTCACAAAAGAAGATTTCCCCGAAGTCAACATTCTGCTTATCGAGCATAATGCGGGACTTACCTACATCATCTCGCAGGGCGACGCTGACAATGACCTCGCCGCTGTAAAGGCAAAAGGACCGTCGCTGTGCGACCTTATACCGCTTTCGCTTGAGGAAATATTCATCTACGAAATGGAGGCGCTGGGCTATGACAAAAACCAACTCGACAGCTGACTTTTTTTCGAGATACCTTAAAAACAGGCTTTACGGCAGAAAACTTACCGCACTTATCAGCGCTGCGCTCGGTTTACTTTCGTTTTTCATGTATTCAATAGTAATGCTGAACATGGGAAAAATTGACGAAACCGACGTTGATAAAGTGTATGACGCTTCACGGCTTTCGGGCAATCTGTATATGCTTGTCACTGTTATGTTCATTGCGGCGGCGGTGCTGACGGTTTATGCGGCGTTTGAAAGCTTCGATTTTTACCTGAAACCGCATTATACCGATATGTACGGAAGTTTGCCTATAAACCACAAGTATCGTTTTTTCGCTGACCTTATTTCGGGATATGTGACGAGCGTTTTGCCGTTTTCGGTTTTCACACTGCTGTCAATTCCGATAACCGCGAGCTTTGCCAAAAATCAAGGCGGCGAAATTTACACCGAATTATACGGATATTCGGTTTTAACGCTGATTTTAGGGCTTACGTTTTTATATGCACTAAGCGTTTTGGCGGCTTCAATTACGGGCAGGAAACTGAGCGCATGGGCTTGCGCGGCGATTTTCTCGCTTGGTGCGGCGTTTCTTGCCTGCGGGTGCGCGGTATTTACTGCGGCATGTATAACGGGATTTAAAGATGAAGCGCTTGCCGGCAACATGTGTTCCCTCACTCCCTCAATCCACATTTTAAAGAATACCCTTGACAGCATTGTAAATTATCAGCCTTTTAAGATTGACCATGATGTTTTGACAATAACCGACGGTATTTTAAATACAAGCGCTTCCAAGGCGGTAAACGTAATTTGCTGGATAATTGAAACAGCGGCGTTTATTATCGCGGCGTATTTTCTGACAAAGCACAGAAAAGCCGAACGCACGGGCGGTGCGTTTGCGTATAAATACTGCTACCACACGGTGCTTGCGATTGCAATTCTGACTGTTTTCAGCGTTACGGCGACATTCTTTTATTCAGCCGGGGCAATATCGTATAATATGTGGGATATGCTGATAATTGCGGTTATAATTTCCGCCGTAATTTTCGCGGCGTTTGAGATTTCAATGCGCAGAGGCTGGAAAAATTTCGGCAAGAGCTCGGCGTTTTTCGGGATAACCTGCGGTGTTATCATAATAGGCGCTGCTGCGGCAAGATACACGGGAGTTTTCGGACTTAGGGAGATACTGCCGCAGGTTGATGAAATTGAATCCGTGAAGCTTCAGGATATGGAATTTACTGACGAAGAGGACATTGAAAAATTCCGCGAAAATCATCTGACTTTGCTCAAAAAATACGGCAACGCATTGTCAACAGGCAATATTGAAATTGAATACAAGCTGAAAGACGGAAAGACGTTCACACGTTCATATCAGTCATATCGTGACGAACTGCAGCTTCTGCCTGTCGGTCTTAAGGGCTACAAGGAACAGTTTCTCAACGCGCTTGATAACGGCGGTTGGATAAGGGACGGTTATGTTACGCTTAAAGGAGTTTTCGGCGGCGCGAGGATAAAGACTGAGAAATTCGGCGACTTTGTTGATGTATTTTTAGATGAAGTCAATGAAAACATCGGAAACGGCAAGATAATAGGAAACGCAGGCTTAGGTTTAAGTCCCGATAATGACGGCAGATTTGCAAGACTTGATATTTACGACAGCTACACGAAAACCATTGAGTTTGCAAAAAATCAGGACAATCTTATCGCTCCCGAAAATGATGATGAAATCATGTGCTATCATCTGATGTGTTCAAGAGCGCTGTTTGATTACCGCACCGAAAACGTTGTGTCATTCTACACGGATATACAGAAAAAAGACCTTTCGGACGAAAAGGCGCGGGAGCTGATTTCGCTTATGCAGGAATACGAGGGTTCTAAACCCGCTGATTCAAGCGATACGCTTTGGGTAACATGCGGTGATGAAGTTACAAACTTGTATGTTACCGAAGAAAACGAGCGGAGATTTAAGGAACTTGCGCTTGATTTTATCAATGATAAGTTAATGGCGCAGGCAGACGAAATACAAACAGCGCCGAATTAAGGTTTTGAAAGGGGTGATTGTATGAAGTTTGCTAAAGCCGTTATCGGTTTAACTTTGATTTTCACAACTCTTGCGGGCTGTTCTTTAATACAAAAGCAAAAATTCTCCGAAAAGGAAACAAAGTACTATGTTGCTTATTCTAATATTATGAATAAGGGTGGAGAGCTTTGTGGGATTGACGAGGACGGGAATATCACATCAAGCAGTAAAGTGAATTTGCAGGACGGCTCGAAGATTGAGTTTGCTGACGGGAAAAAAGTAATCGGCGGTTCACGGGCGAATACGCATCTGATTGTCGACGGGAACGGGAATTATGAAGAATTTTACCTGCTTGACAATCCGGACTATTCGGGTGTATGCGCGATTACTATGAACGATGATAGAATCGTAGCTTCAATGAACGGCGGTTATTCTGAT
>CANQOJ010000064.1 GCA_947625455.1 uncultured Clostridia bacterium
GAATAATGCTCGACACCAAGGATTTTGTAATGCGTTCGGGCGTTTCAACATTTGAAGCGGCGGCATATCTCAAAAAACAGGGCGCGGACACTATCGCGGTTAAAAAGCTGTTCGATACGTCAATTGAAAATAAGATGCGAAAAGCGAAAATCATTTCCTCTGCGGAGATATACAGAGGAAAATGCGCTGTGGCAAAGGTCGAGGAAAGCTTTGCAGGACTGCGCATAGTATGTTCGCAGGCGGCTGACGAAATGCTGTATATAAAGAACGTAGACGCGGCGTTTACGATATATCCGATAGAAAACGGCTGGGGAGTAAGCGCGCGTTCACTGGGAAAGATAAATGTCCAGGTGATAATGGAAAACCTCGGAACAAATCCCGACGACGGCGGCGGGCATCAGTCAATGGCAGGCGCACAATTGTACGACTGTACGGCTGACGAGGCTTATGAAAAGCTTGAAAAGGCAATCGACGTTTATTTCTCAAATGTACCCGAAGAAACGCCGAATAATCTTAAAAACAGGGAATGACGAAAGGAGAAGCAAAGATGAAAGTTATATTGCTTGAAGATGTAAAAGGAACAGGCAAGAAAGGCGAAATCAAGGAAGTTAAGGACGGCTACGCAATAAACGGGCTTATCAGAAAAGGACTTGCGCAGGAGGCAAACGCTAAAAACTTAAACCTGCTTCAAGGTCAGAAAGACGCCGCACAGCACAAAATAGACGTTGAGGTTGCAAATGCAAAGGGAATTGCCGAAAAGCTTGAGGGCAAGACGGTTATCGTAAGCGCAAAGGCAGGACAAAACGGCAGATTGTTCGGAACGGTTACTTCAAAGGAAATTTCCGCGGAAATTAAAAAATCGCTCGGTCTTGACGTTGACAAAAAGAAAATCAATGTTCAGATGAAGATAGAGGGATTTGGAAAGTTCTCCGCAGAGGCGAAACTGTATGCGGGAATTTCGGCAAAGTTTACGGTCGAGGTTGTCGAGGAGAGCAAAAATGGTTGATGAACTTAACGGTTTAAATCTTCCGTGCAGTATCTTAGCGGAAAAATCGGTGCTTGGGTGCGTGCTGTCAGACAACGGCAAAAGAGATGTTTTAAGCGAGGTTTCAACCACACTGCGCGCCGAGCATTTCTACATTGAACTTCACGCGAATATTTACAGAGTAATGCTTAGGCTTTCGCTTGCGGGGAAAAAACTTGATACTTTGGTGATACTGAACGAGTGCATAAAGGAGAATATTTTCAGCGACGAGTCGGAGGCTGTATATTATGCAAAACAGCTTATGGACTCCGCACCCAGTGCGTCGGCTATTGTCGAATATGCAAATATCGTTGTTGAAAAATCCATGCTCCGCAGTCTTATAATCGCGGCAAAGGACATAATAAACGAGGCAAGCAGCGAAAATGAACCTACCGAAAAGGTCATAGACCATGCCGAGCATAAAATATACGGCATAAGAGAGGGCGAGCAGAAAAGCGGACTTACGCATATAGGCGGCGTGGTTTTCGACCGCATAAAAGAACTGTTAGAGCTTACGAAAGAGTCGCAGAAAAACGGCGGAAAGCCCATGCTTAAAGGACTTTCGACAGGTTTTTCTGAACTTGACGATAAAATCTACGGCTTAAACGAGTCGGACCTAATCATACTTGCGGCAAGACCGGGTATGGGAAAAACGTCTTTTGCCATGAACATAGCGGTAAATGTATCGAAGAAATACCGCGACAAAGCCGTTTGCGTGTTCAGCCTGGAAATGTCGAAAGAACAACTTGTGTCGAGAATGATTTCCTCGGAAGCGCTTGTGCCGACAGAATCCATGAGGACAGGCATTATACCCGTTGACAGGTGGACGGGTTTAACGGAATCGGCGGAGGTTTTGTCACAGCTTATGATATACATTGACGACACGCCCGCGTGCGGTGTTAATATGATAAAGTCTAAACTCAGGAGAATAAACAATCTCGGTGTGGTTATAATCGACTATCTTCAGCTTATGACGTCGTCTATTGACTACCACGGAAACAGAGTTGCGGAGATTTCGGAGATAACGAGAGATTTGAAAGTGCTGGCAAAGGAACTGAATGTGCCCGTTATCGCGCTTTCACAGCTTGCGAGAAACTCCGAAAGGCGCGAGGACAAACGCCCGCTGTTGTCAGACCTGAGAGATTCGGGTTCAATTGAACAGGACGCAGATATCGTTATGTTTTTGTACAGAAACAGCTATTATGACAAAAACGATCCGAACAAGGAACTTTGCGAATGTAATGTCGCGAAAAACCGTCACGGCGAAACAGGCGTTGCAAGAATAGGCTGGAAAGGCGAGTTTACAAAGTTTGTAAACGTTGAGTTTAAGCAGGCAAACGGTTGAATGAAATGAACTTGATTGAATGCGCTGAAACGGCGATTTTGGAAAACGGAATGCTGAACGGCTGTAAGACGGCGGTCTGTGCGCTTTCGGGCGGTGCGGACAGCACGGCGCTGCTGATTGTGATGAAAGAACTTTCGGGTAAAATGGGATTTGAAGTCAAGGCGTGCCATTTAAATCACGGACTGCGCGGCGAGGAAAGCGACGCGGACGAGAGATTTTGCGCGGAGTTATGCGAAAATCTCGGAGTTGAACTTTACAGAAAGAAGATTTGCGTTTCGGATTTAGCGAAAAAGCATGAAAGCACGGAAGAAACGGCTCGAAAGGCGCGTTATCTGTTCTTTGAGGAAGCAAGACAGCATTTCGGCGAAAACTCCCTTACCGCAACCGCCCACACCGCAAACGACAATGCCGAAACGGTACTGCTGAATTTGATACGAGGCACAGGACTAAAGGGCTTGTGCGGGATACCGCCCGTAAGGGATAAAATAATCCGTCCGCTTATCCTGGCGCAAAGAGGAGATATTGAGGAGTTTTTAAGAGAAAGGGAAAGAACATTTGTCACCGACAAAACGAATTTTTCCGAGGACTATACGAGAAACAAGGTAAGGCACAGTATTCTTCCCGAATTAGCGAAAATAAATCCGTCGGTCGTGAGGACAATTTCGAGAATGTCGAAAAATCTCAGGAATGACAGCGATTATCTGGAAAATATTGCCGATATTGCTCTTGAAAACGCAAAGCGGGGCAGGGGATATGACGCGCAGACGCTTTCGGGGCTTGAAATGCCGATAAAAAGCAGAGCGGTGAGGAAAATCCTGATAAACGGCGGTGTTGAGCCGTCCGAGCTTAGGATAAAAACCGCGGTTTCAATGCTCCAAAATCGCTCCGCAAGGTTCAATCCCTGCAAGAATAAATTCTTTACGATAAGAAAAGGAATTTGTTATGTGGAGGATATTGAGCAAAAGTTCGGCGGTTTTAATGAAAAACATGGCTGAATGTTGAAAACTATTGTTATAAAGCAGAAATTTTCAGCAAAAATTCAGAAAATGGGTTTGCAAAATCATTGCGTTTATGTTATAATAAGATTTTGTAGGGGGAATAATATGTTTTTTCCGAATGAAGTTGAAAGAGTACTCAAAAGCGAAGATGAAATCAAACGCAGAGTTGCCGAAATGGGCAGAATGCTTACGGAAGAATATTCGGGGAAAAATCCGCTGTTTTTATGCGTTCTGCGGGGCGCAAGCGTGTTCTTTGCGGATTTGATAAGGAATGTGGAATGTCCGCTCGAAATTGACTTTATAAGAACGTCAAGCTATGTGGGAACAAATTCAAGCGGAGACGTTTCTGTTGAGGAAAATATTCCCGATATACAAGGGCGCGACGTTGTGGTGGTTGAGGACATTGTTGATACGGCAAGAACGCTCTCAAAGCTTAAAACGGTATTGCAGGGCATGAAACCGAGTTCGCTGAAATTCGCCGTGCTTCTTGACAAGCCGTCAAGGCGAGATGAAGAACTTGCGGACTTCAAAGCCGATTTCACGGGATTTGAAATTGAAGATTACTTTGTGGTAGGATACGGACTTGATGTTGACGGAAAATACAGAAATCTTCCGTATGTCGGTGTTTTAAAGAATTGATTACATATAATATAACCGCAGGTAAAAGCGGTTTAATATAAATATTCACGCGTTATGCGGAAAGGCGGTTTAAATGAAGAAAAATAAGCTGACGGGCGTTATTGTTTACTTTATTATCATCATTGTGCTGATAGTCGGAGTTGTGTCTGTGCTGAACATAGCAAGTTCGGGTTCAAACAGAAATTCTGTCACATATTCCGACATTATTTCCGAGTTCGACAACCTCAATGTTTCGGCATATGAACTTGATTTGGGCAGCGGACTTCTGAAGTACTATACAAAAGGCACCGAGAACGACATAAAACAACTTAAGACATACAGCGTTCCGAATGTAAATATTTTCATAAACGATATTAACAGCGGATACACAACCGACGGCAAAGCGGCGAATTACAGGCTGAGATACAACGAAGCAAATCCCGACAAGCCTCTGGTTGAAAACTATATCCCGATTTCCGACAACTCGTTCTGGCTGAATTTGCTGCCGTATCTGTTTCTTGTTCTGGTAATGGTCGTTTTCACGGTAGTTATTTTCAGACAGACAACGGGCGGCGGGAAGATGAACTCGTTCTCCCGCGCAAATGTTCGTCAGATGACGGGCAAAAAGGTTACGTTTGCGGACGTGGCGGGCGCTGACGAGGAAAAGCAGGAACTTGTTGAAATTGTAGATTATCTGAAAAATCCCGGAAAATACCGCGAAATAGGCGCAAGAGTACCAAAGGGCGTATTGCTTGTAGGACCTCCCGGTACAGGTAAAACATTGCTTGCAAAGGCAGTTGCAGGCGAAGCTGACGCGCCGTTTTTCTCGATTTCGGGTTCAGACTTCGTGGAAATGTACGTCGGCGTCGGCGCGTCTCGTGTGCGCGATTTGTTCGACCAGGCTAAAAAGCACACTCCCTCCATTATCTTCATAGACGAGATAGACGCGGTAGGACGTCAGCGCGGCGCAGGTCTTGGCGGCGGTCATGACGAGCGCGAGCAGACATTGAACCAGCTTCTTGTTGAAATGGACGGATTTACCGAAAACGAGAACATCATAGTCATGGCGGCGACCAACAGACGCGATATTCTCGATCCCGCGCTTATGCGCCCCGGACGCTTTGACAGGCAGGTTGTCGTAAGCTATCCCGACATAAAGGGACGCGAGGAGATTTTGAAAGTCCACACGAGAAACAAGAACATCGGTCCCGATGTTGACTTAAAGACAATCGCAGCGACAACTGCGGGCTTTACGGGCGCTGACCTTGAAAACCTTGTAAACGAAGCGGCGCTGCTTGCGGCGAGAAAGAACAAAAAAGCTGTTACAAAGGAAGAAATTGAAGAAGCGACGATAAAGGTTGTAGCAGGACCTGAAAAGACGAGCAAGGTCGTTTCTCCCGAAGAAAAACGTCTTACGGCATATCACGAGGCAGGTCACGCAATAACGACCTATTTCTGCCCCACGCAGGATAAGGTACACCAGGTATCGATTGTACCGCGCGGCTCGGCAGGCGGATTTACAATGCACCTGCCTGAAAAGGACAGAAGCTTTATCTCTAAAACCTATATGGAGGAGGAGATTGTGGTTTTGCTCGGCGGGCGCGTTGCGGAAAAGCTTATTCTTGACGACATTTCAACGGGCGCGTCAAATGATATAGAACGTGCGACAAACTGCGCGCGCGATATGGTAATGCGCTACGGTTTCTCCGAAAAGTTAGGTCCTATCCTTTACGGAAGCGCAAGCCACGAGGTTTTCCTCGGCAGAGATTATTCCCAGGGCAAGAATTATTCGGAGAATGTTGCGTCGGAAATTGACGCGGAGATACGCGAGCTTATCGAAACTGGCTATGAAAAGGCAAAGGACATTCTGACGGTACACGCGGACTTGCTTGAAAGATGCGCGCAGTATCTGATGAGGCACGAGAAAATCACGGGACCGGATTTCTACAAGCTTATGTCGGGTGAACTTACGATTGACGGCGACAGGGTTGAACTTGCAAAAGACGAGATTTCCGAGCCGTCCGGCAACACCGAAGAAACGACAACAACTGACGATAACACCGAAGAATAACACTTTCGGAGTGGTTGTCAAAATGTTGCAGAAAGTATATCAACAAACAGATTTTCGGAGTTAAAGTATACAGTGGCTTAGAAGTTGCTGATAAAGCAAAATAGGTTTACCAACAAACAGATTTTCGGAGTTAACGGGTTATGCTCTTTAACTCCGAAATTGTTTAGAAAGTTTAAAGAGGAAAAAATGATAGAATACATAGACGAAGCGCCGTCACTTGAAGAATACAAAGAAATGCGCAGGGCAGTGAACTTTATGATACTGTCCGACAGAATAGCAAGCAACGCTCTTAATAACGCATTTCACATAACCACAGTCCGCGACAACGGCAGAGCCATAGGAATGATAAGAGTGCTGTCGGACGGCAGTTACGCGAATTTCATCACCGACGTCATGGTAATTCCCGAATATCAGCACAAGGGGATAGGCACGCAGATGATGAAGCGGACTGTTGATTATATGTACAGCACGCTTGAAAAAGGCGAAACTATCGTGCTATATCTTATGTCTGCAATAGGCAGAGAGAATTTCTATAAGCAGTTTGGTTTCCGCGAGCGCCCGAATGAAGTTTGGGGCGCGGGCATGAGTCAGTGGATAACCAAGTAACAAAACGGCGAAAAAATTGTTGACAAAACGGAACAAATGTGGTATAATAAATGTGTAGTGTAATTCGCGCGGTAAAAGCGGGTTTTTGCTATGCTGAAAACAATTAGGGATTATTGATTAAGAGAGGTAAATTATGGAAAGATTTTGTCCTAAATGCGGTGCGCTTGTAGAGGGAAACGGCGGTTTTTGCCCTAACTGCGGTGAAAAGCTTGAAAGTGCGGTTAGTCTGGAAAAGCCTGTTAATGACGCTATGCCGAGCACGTCAGATCCCGTTTCAAACGGTACGAGCAGTACATATACAAGCAACAACAGTTCCGCTATGCCGAATTACCCGCAGAATTACAACGCGGCAAATACAACGCCCGCGAATGAAATGACGGTAGGGCAGTGGGTGCTGACGATTTTCCTGTCAGGTCTGGGAATTATCGGCATTATACTGCTGTTTGTATGGGCATTCGGCGGTGAACCAAACGTAGCGAAAAAGAACTACGCAAAGGCTATGCTTATATGGGAAGCGATAGCACTGGGAATTGTTATTCTGTATTTCGTAGGACTGTGCGTTTGCGGTATGGGGCTTATGGGCGATTTGTTCGAGGATCTTGGCACGGGATATTATATGTTCATAAAGTAAAAATTCCACGCGGGGAACTTAATAGTTCCCCGCTTCAGACTGTCGATAAAGCTTGAATTACAGTTTTTTATACAGTCTGATGCGTTAATTATTTGCGTTTCGTTTCGGCGAAACGCTTTTTTGTGGAAAAGTGCTATTAACGTAAGTTTAAGGATTAGCTATGTTGTGCAAAACATAAATCTTTCAGTAAGCCGTTGACATAACAAAGTTTTTATGGTAAAATGATGTTTGATAACGGTGTAAAACCGTTACGGTAAAATTTATGGAATGGGAGAGGATTTAAAATGCTGAAAGTTATGACAGCTAAAAAACGTTTGTGCTGTTTGCTTTTTGCACTGGTATTCGCGGTTGGTGTTGTGCCGACTACTGTTATGTTCAATAACATAAGCGCACAGGCTACGGAGAATACTTTTACATTTGATTTGAACGGCAACGGCACACAGGAAAGCCCTTATGAGATTTCAAATGCCGAAGATTTGAAAACCATGCGGGAGGCAATTGATAAGGTCTTTGAGCCTGGTGACAACAAAACGCCTGCAGTCAGCGCATATTACAAGCTTACGGCAGATATTAACGAACTCGGCAACTGGACGCCTATCGGCAGAAACGTCAAGTTTACGGGAACATTTGACGGAAACTGCCATAAGATAAGCGGAATGAATGTAGTCATAGTAGACACCGCAGACGGCGGCAGAAGCGACTCTAATTATTACGGACTTTTCGGTCGTATAGCAAATGGCGGTACAGTCAAAAACCTTGCTGTTGAGGGCAATGCTGATGTTCAGTCATGCTGGTTTGTCGGATTGATAGCCGGCTCAAATGACGGCACCATAGAAAACTGCTCTGCAAAGGGCGCGGTAAACGCAACTTTACAGTTTGGCGGTATTGCGGGAGTTACAAGCGGTACTGTCAAAAACTGCTATGCCGATACAACATCAAACGGAAAAGGTCAGACAAAATTCGGCTCTGTTGCGGGATATGCAAGCGAAAATTCCGATATCAGCGGAAATTGCTATAAGGACAACGGTTTCCCCGCTGTCGGCGTTAACGGTATAACGGCTGAAAAAAACACAACCGCTTTGAAAGATGAAGATGTAAAAAGCGGTAAAGGCGCATGGTTACTGCGCAAAGCCCAAGGTGACAGCGCAAAAGATGTTTTCTGGGGGCAAAACCTCAGCGAAGAAAAAGAGCCTAAGCTGTACAATAACGACACCAACAAAGTTTACAGAGCGGAATTTTTGCTTAACGGCGAGACTGTCGCAGAGCAGTTTGTAAACTTAAACGGCAAGTTCGCAAAGCCCACAGGTATCACTTATGAAACTGATGGCTATACTGCGGGCGACAGCTGGTATACCGACAAAATTTCTGACGGCAATATTGACGAGAACAAACTTTATGATTTCGATAAAGCAGTAACAACTGACATCACCCTTTACAGCAGTCAAGTCCCCAAGAAGTATACCGTTACTCTTGACGCAGGAAACGGCAGTATTTCGGCTGAGGGCTGGACTAAGGATAAAGATAACAAATACACCAAAACCTACACCAAGCAGGACAATGACTTTACGCTGCCCACACCGACAGCGCCCGATGGGCATACCTTTGTCGGCTGGGTAGAAAGCGGAGATACTGACGAAAAGACAGAAGTTGTAATCAGTAAGGGCAGTCACGGCGACAAGAGTTATACTGCCGTTTACAGAGATACCAACGGCGCTGTTATTACCGTTGAGTTGGGTGAACATAGCTGGAAAGGCATGCTCACTGATTTCAAGGTTTACATAAAAGAGCAGAAAGCAACGGTCAAGGCGACTGCCGAGGACGTAAAAGATACCAACGTAACGCTTCAATATCTTATCAGCAAAACTGTTTACACCGAAGAACAGCTTAAAAGCAAAAAAGATACCGAATGGATAATGTATGCAGAGTCTGTTGACGTTAATATTACCGCAAACACGACTTATGTTTACTTTAAAGCAACCGACAGCGACAAAAACGTTACATTTGCAAGCAGCGCGGGCATAATTTTCGACATAAACCCGCCTGTTATCAGCGGTGTTTCAAATAACGGAACATATTGCGGAAGTATAATATTTACCGTATCCGACACATATCTTTCAAGAGTAACCGTAGACGAAACCACGCTGTTTGATGATTCGGGTACGGCATTGTCAGCACAGGACGGCATAACGGCTGTTGCTTTAGGAAATCACAAGTATTCCGTTACATTTTCAAACGAAACACTGGCAGAAGTAGTTATAACTGCTGTTGATAAAGCCGGAAATACAACAACATATAACGTAAATATAAGCGGCAAGCATATTGAAAGTCCGATAAAGAGAACAGAGTTTACAAGACAGCCTACCTGCATTAACCAGGGCGAGGGCTATATAAACACCTACTGCAAAAATTGCGGTCAGCTTATTAAAAGAGAAGAATACACACAGGAAAAACTTGACCATAGCTTTTCCACATGGACTGTTGTTTCTTCCAAGACTTGCGGCGATACAACTAAGCAGAGAAAATGCCGTATTTGCGGTCTTGTTGAAACAGTAACTGAGGGCGGTTCGCATACATGGTCTGACGAATACACGGTTGATAAAACAGCTACCTGCATAAATCCAGGTCAGAAGTCAAAGCACTGCACAAAGTGCGGTATCCCCAACCCTGACGATACCGTTGTAATCCCCACTTTACAGCACACTCTTGGCAGCGCCGACGTTGAAACCGTAAGAGAGGCAACCTGCACCACGGACGGCGCAAAGGTGCTTATCTACCGCTGTAAGGACTGCAACTGCGAGATTGAGAGAGTTTACGAGGTTATTCCCGAAAAAGGACATTCGTTCAGCGAATGGGAGAAGATACAGACTCCGAGCGATCCCGAAAGCGGTACTATGAAGCGCGAATGTTCCGTTTGCGGATATTCGGAAACCGCGTCATATCATACCGACCATGTTTGGAGTAATGACAAAATTATAGACAAACAGCCTACCTGCACCACCGAGGGCAGTAAGTCCTATCATTGTAAGAACTGCGGTTCAACTAAAGACGCGGAGGTTATTGAGGCTTTAGATCATAAGCCAAATCAACCCACCAAAGAGGAAGTTTTTGAACCCACTTGTACAAAAGAGGGAAGATATAACGAGGTTGTAACTTGTTCTGTCTGCGGTGAGGTTATAAGCAAAAAGCCCGTTACATCACAGGCACTAGGTCATAGCTTCGGCGCATGGGAAGAAGTGGTATCCTCAACAGGCGAAGCAAACGAACAGAGGATATGCACAGTCTGCGGATATACCGAAACCAGAGGAATTGACCTCGAAAATCACAAGTGGACAACAGACTACGTTATTGACAAAGAACCCACTTGTACAACCGAGGGAAGCAAGTCTTATCACTGCACAGTTTGCGGATTTACCAAGAACAGTGAAGTTATCCCCGCGCTTGGGCATAAGTTCGGTGAATGGGTAGAAGTAAAAACAGCAACAGGCGAAGCCAATGAACAAAGAACCTGCACCGTCTGCGGATTTACCGAAACAAGGGGTATTGACCTTGAAAATCACAAGTGGACAACGGATTACGTTATCGATAAAGAACCCACTTGTACAACCGAGGGAAGCAAGTCTTATCACTGCACCGTCTGCGGATTTACCAAGAACAGTGAAGTAATACCCGCGTTAGGGCATAAGTTCGGCGAATGGGTAGAAGTAAAAACAGCAACAGGCGAAGCAAACGAACAGAGAATATGCACAGTCTGCGGATTTACCGAAAC
>CANQOJ010000065.1 GCA_947625455.1 uncultured Clostridia bacterium
ACCGTTAATATCACCTTTACATACAATGCAAAAGATGATACTTGGACTGCTACCAACGGCTGGACCGAAGGCGGCGTATCAAGCAAGACATTTACTGCTGAAGAACTTAAAGCTGCCGGCATTACGGCAACACCAGCTGCCAATGCAACGGGCAACACAGGTAAGGGTGGCTTTACCGTAAAATCTAACAGCAACACCGATGACGCTAGCTTGGGCAACGCAGTATTTGACGCTATGGAGGCAAAGGACGGAGATACCGTTACTTTGACTTACACAAATGCTCCGAGCGTAAAATATGCTCCGAAGAACGCTGACTTTGACGATGATAGTTATAAATTTACCAATGATGGTGCAGATGCTGACTTGGACGTTGATACTTTCTCTATTACAACCACGGTCACTGATGATAAAATGACGCAAAACGTTTATGATACGTTAAAGCGGCTTGAAAATGCCAAATTTGAGATTACGTATAACGAGGATGGAGCTCCTACTGTTAAGTTGGGTGGTACAGACATAACTGGCGATGCCTTAGAAACAAAAGGTTCCAAGATTACCATCGGTACTGATGATACGTTTGATATATGGGTAGAGGCTGACAGTGATGATCCAGAAAAAATAACAAAATTTACCATTTCAACAGTTGATAAAGATGGCAACAAGGAAACGTCTTTGTTTGAAATAAACATAGCATCGCCTGCTGAAAAGTTGAAAGCTTCGACTTTTGAAGGTGTAATTTCGTTATCTTCCTATGACTTTAAGGATCCCGCTCCCGAGATCAATATCAAGCGCGGTGATGATCCCAACCTTGGAACTGCTAAAAAAATACAGGATAAAATTGATGAGGCAGAAGCAAAACTTGCAAAAGCGCTGGCAGAAAAAGAAGATATTCTTAACGACACTAAGGACGAAGACGGCGAGGTAATCAAATCCAGTTGGGATAAGGTTAAGGAGTACTACGGAACTGCAAAGGGCGTTTCTATTGCTGACAACTTTGACAACTCAACTGCACGTCTGCTTTACACCGAGAACATCACTCTCCAGACGGGCGCTCGTTCTAAGGATGCCGTAAACTTCACGTTCAACTACGACGCTGATAAAACAGCTGATATGGGTGAACTTGATGCTAACCTCAACATTTCTGCTCGTGAGGGTGGTCTTGAAACCGAGAAACTCAGTCTTGCTACTCAGGAAGATGCTAACTACGCAATCGACCAGATAGATAAGGCTATCAATAAGGTTTCCATGGTTCGCGCTTCGTTCGGTGCTATCCAGAACCGTCTTGAACACAAGATCACGAACCTCACTACAACAAGTGAGAACTTGACCGAGGCTGAAAGCTCAATCCGCGACACCGATATGGCTTCCGAAATGATGAACTACACGAAGTTCAACATTCTCCAGCAGGCTGCTCAGTCCATGCTCGCACAGGCGAACCAGCAGCCGCAGTCTATCCTCCAGTTGCTCGGCTAATTGCCTTGAAACTGCGAGTTACGGCTCAATCAAACAAAACTTCCCCTCTCGGCAGAGAGGGGATTTTGTTGTATACCGTCAAAAATCACACAAGTTTCACAAACCGCCCTAAAAGTTCGGACAGCGCTATTTCACGAATTTCCGCAGTTGCCGCGCCTTTTCCCGAAATGCCGACAAAATATTCTCCGCAGTCCTCAAAAACCGTGTCGGGAAGCGCGTCGGTCGAAATTGTCCGCAAATCCCGCGTTATGCCTATGCCCAAGCGCTTTAAAAACGCCTCTTTCTGCACCCAGAAGCGCAGAAAATTCTCGGAATTATGCGCCGTGAGCCGTTCTTTTTCGGACAGCGCGCGCGCGAACATTCTTTCGTTTATCGTCCGCGTTTTCTTTTCAATGTCAACGCCCACCTCGTCATTTTCCGCAAATGCCGCGGCAATCGCGCCCTTTGTATGCGACAGTGAGAAAAACAGCTTTGAGTTTTTCAAGTACGGCTTTCCGTAAGCGCCCTTTGAAAACGAAAGCTTTTTCATGGGGATATTTGTCCTCTGTTCAATTTCCGACAACAGCAAAAGTTTCGACAAAAGCGCGTTTATTCTGTCGCCGTCGCTTGCTTTTTTCAGCACGCTCTTTCTTCTTTCCGCTGAAAGACAGCCTGCATACCCCGAAATCTCCTCCCATACCGCGTTTTCCGTCTTTAATATCAGAATTTCCATAAGCACCTCGTTTTGGTTTATTGCATTTCAACTTCAATTTCGTTTTCATCTAAAAGTATTTCCGCGGGAATACGGTTTCCCGAAAGGGTTTCGCCGTTTATTTTTATGCATTTTACGCCGTGCTGTGAATGGTAAGGATTTTTTACGGCAATGTTGAGCATCTTGTTGCGGAAACGCTTTTTCATTGTAAATTCAGCCCATTCGCCCGGAATTGACGGATCAATCGTCAGCCCGTCCGCGTCGGGTATCAAGCCTAAAATCCCCTCGACAGTGCCTGCCATAACTGTTGAAGCTGTGCCCGTCAGCCAGTGAACGTGCGTTCTTCCCGCAAATGCGCTGTCCTTGCCCTCCGTAAACTGCCCGAAAACATACGGTTCAAGCACCCTCTTTTCCGCGCAGTCATTGTAGGTCGCGGGAGACACCTCTTTCCAGTACTTGTATGCGTTATTTCCTCTGCCGAGTTTTGCTTCCGCCAGTATAAGCCAGCCTTGCGGCTGTGAGAAAATGCCCGCGTTTTCCTTTACGCAGATGTTGTAACAATGCATAAGCGCGCCCTCAAACGCATGGTCAACATACGGCGGGTACATCAGCATTGCGCCGTAGGGGGTGTTGAGTTCGCGTTCAACGCTGTCAAGCGCCTTTTCTCCGCGCTCTTTCCCCGCAAATCCCGAAATCACCGCCCAACTCTGCGGGTTAAGCCACATATTCGCTTCAAGGTCGGTGCGCTTTCCTATTACTTCGCCTGTTTCGCGGTAACCGCGTATAAATCTGTCATCATCCCAACAGCCGTCAAGTATCTTTCCCAAACTTTCGTTTATCCCATCGAGGTACTTAATATATTCCGCGTCATTTTTAAGTTCAGCAAATTCGCGCATGATTTTTATTGCATACACAAGCTGAAACGCCACAAACGTACTTTCTCCCTTTTTGCCGAGCCTTAGGCAGTCATTCCAGTCTGCGTGAAGTCCTGCGGGCATTCCGTGTGCGCCGAGATTGTTCATCGAAAAGCCGATAGCGCGCTTTAAATGCTCATAAACCGAGCCTTTTTCACCATTGTTTGCAAACAATATTTCTTCATTCAAAAACGCCTTGTCTCCGCTTTCGCCGATATACTTATACACTGTCGGAAACAGCCACAGCGCGTCGTCCGCGCGGTATGACGGGTGTCCTGTTTCGCGCACATAGCTTTCGTCGTCGGGAGTGTTTTCCTCTCCTGCTTTGTGGGTGTATTTCACGAGCGGCAGTCCCGCGCCGTTTGTGACCTGCGCCGACAGCATAAACTTTATCTGTTCTTTCGCTGTTTCGGGCGCTAAATGGATAATGCCCTGAATATCCTGCACGGTATCGCGGTAGCCGTAGCCGTTTCTCAGTCCGCAGTAAATAAACGACGCCGCCCTCGACCATGTAAACGTTATGAAACAGTTGTAGCTATTCCAGACATTTACCATATTGTTGAAATTTTCATCGGGAGTTTTCACCTGCAGGTTTTCAAGCTTTGAGTGCCAGAAGTTTTTAATTTCGGAGATTTCGCGGTTTACTGCGCCTTTTTCGGCATATTTCAAGATTGTCTTTCTTGCATTTTCCTCGTCTTTCTGACCTAGAATGTAGACGATTTCCCGCGTTTCTCCCGCTTTGAGTTCAATGTCGCTCTGCAACGCCCCGACTGAATTTCCGCAGAAATTCAGTTCATTTGAAAGCCCGTTTTCAATTCCCGCGGGATTTCCGTAACCCCTGTAATTTCCGAGAAACTTCTCTCTGTCTCCGCAGTATGCCGAAACATCCGCGCCCGAAACGCCGAAAAACCTTGAAATTCCGCCCTCTGTTTCATTTTCGCGCTGAAGAATGAAATTGCCCTTAAAGTAGGTGTGCGTAATGAACAGCGTATATTGAAGATTTACGCCGTCCTGTTCGTAGTTGTTGTCGTTTACAAACTCGCATACTCCCGTTACAGACAGTCTGCGCGGCTTGTCGTCCTTGTTTTCAAGCTTTACCGCCCATACTTCATATGTTTCATTCAGCGGCACATAATAACTCGTTTCTGTTCTGATATTGTCATATTCCGAAGTGATAACGGTATAGCCCGTACCGTGACGGCACTCGCTTTTGTAGCGTTCAAGGCTTTTGCAGACAGGCGACCATGAACCGCTCCAGTACTCTCCGCTTTCGTTGTCCTTGATGTAGACATAGCGACCGGGTTTGTCGTTTGACATGGTATTGAACCTTTGGCGCAGTATTCTGCCGTTTGCTCCGCTTTTCTCAAAGCTGTAACCGTCGGCGTTGTTTGAAATTATCGCGCCGTATTCGGGCGAGCCGAGATAGTTTGCCCATGCAGCGGGAGTATCGGGTTTTGTTATCACATATTCCTTGTTTTGTTCGTCAAAATAGCCGTAGTTCATAGTTTTATCTCCTTATATCAAATTCATCTTTCAATATCGCGTATGACGCGAAATCGGAAAAAACAGGTTCTCCAAGACTGTTTTTGCGAAAAGCCGCGCTTTGCTTAAATACTCCCTCTTTGCGCATACCCGCGCGCTCAAGAAGATTTACAGAGCGTGTGTTATTTATATCAACCTCGGCAATTATCCTGCGGACGTTCATCTTTTCAAACGCATAGCAAAACATTCCCTTTACCGATTCGAGCGCATAGCCTTTGCCCCAGTATGACCTGTTGAAAGTATATCCTATCTCGTAAGCGCCGAAAAAATCCTTGTCCTCGAAAAAAAGCTTTCCGATAAGCTTATTGTTTTCTTTGAGAACAACCGCGAAAAATCGCTCGTCCTGCGCAAGTTTTGCGGCTTCTTTGAGAGCATTCTCCCGTGTAAAAACTCCCGACGGCTCAAAATAACAAACCTCGGAGTCGGTGAGTATCTGCGCAAATTCTTCGCTGTCTGACGGACTGAATTTCCTTATACCGAGCCGTTCGGTTTCAAATATAAACCGTTCCATTTTTTTCTCTCCCTTATCCCTCATAATATAATTATACCGCATTTCCGAAAATAAACAAGGGCGGTAATTTATACAAATTATGCTGTTAAAAATTGTGCATTATGACATCTCGCAAAAAACTATTGTAATTCGCTTCAAATTGTAGTATAATGTTTATATGAATTATATTGTGAAAGGACATCAAAAAATATGAACATACTTATAGTCGGCTCAGGCGGACGCGAACACGCAATTGCTGCGGCGCTTAAAAAATCACCGAAAGTTGAAAAACTTTACTGCGCACCCGGAAACGCAGGCATCTCAAAAATCGCCGAGTGCTTTCCCGTAAAGGCAACGGATATTGACGGGATTGTTGAACTTGCAAAAAAACTTAATCCCGATTACATATTTGTAGCGCCGGACGATCCGCTTGTAATGGGAATGGTAGACAGGCTGAATGAAGCGGGATTTAAAACGTTCGGACCTCGTGCGAATGCCGCGATATTAGAGGGCAGCAAGGCGTTTTCAAAATCGCTTATGAAAAAGTACAACATTCCTACCGCCGCATATGAAACGTTTACCGACGCGCAAAAGGCTGTCGCTTACATAAAAGAAAAGAACAGCTATCCCGCTGTTATAAAGTGCGACGGGCTTGCGCTGGGTAAGGGCGTAATAATCGCGCAGAATTTCGAGGAAGCGCAAAATGCCGTTAAGTCTATGATGATAGACCAGAAGTTCGGAAAAAGCGGCGCTGAGGTTGTTATTGAGGAGTTTATGCGGGGTGTTGAGGTTACAGTGCTTGCGTTTACGGACGGAAAGACGGTAAAGCCTATGATGTCGTCAATGGACCACAAACGCGCGCTTGACAATGACGAGGGGCTTAACACCGGCGGAATGGGAACAATTGCGCCTAACCCCTGTTACACAAAGGAAATCGCCGAGGAATGCATGAAAAACATCTTTCTTCCGACAATAAACGCAATGCGCTCCGAGGGCAGACCGTTTAAGGGCTGTCTGTATTTCGGACTTATGCTGACAAGCGAGGGCGCGAAAGTTGTTGAGTACAACTGCCGTTTCGGCGATCCCGAAACGCAGGTTGTATTGCCGTTGCTTGAAACGGATTTTGTCGATATAATCGAAGCGATTTACGAAGAAAGACTTGATAAACTTGACATAAAGTGGAGCGACAAGTCGTGCGCGTGCGTTGTTATGGCAAGCGGAGGTTATCCCGAAAAATACGAAACGGGAAAGGAAATCACGGGACTTGACGAAAACGGTCAGCTATCCGACAATTCCGCATTTGTCTATCACGCAGGCACAAAGCTTGAAAACGGGAAATTCCTCACCGCGGGCGGGCGCGTTTTAGGCGTTACCGCAACGGGCAACGACCTGAAGTCAGCGCTTGAAACGGCGTATAAATCCGTAGGCGAAATATCCTTTGACGGCGTTCATTTCCGTCATGACATAGGCGCAAAGGCGCTTTCGTCTGACAAAGTATGAACAGGTACAGATTTTGCGCGCCGTGTCATTTCGGGCTTGAAAAAACGCTTGAATTTGAAGTCAAGAGGCTTGGCGCGGAGGATATAGCGGTTTCGGACGGAAAAGTGTGCTTTTCGGGAAACGCCGATATATGTGCAGAAGCAAACGTTTTCCTTTCTACTGCCGAAAGAGTATACATCATACTCGGAGAATTTAAGGCTAAGACATATGACGACATTTTCGCGGGGATTGAAAAACTTCCGCTGTCGGAATTTATCGGGAAAACCGACGCTTTCCCAAACAACGGGCATTCGATAAACTCCGCGCTTACAAGCATTCCCGCGGTGCAAAAGCGCGTAAAACTCGCAATGGCGAGAAATTTAGGCAAGGCATACGGTCTTGAAAGAATGCCCGAAACGGGAAACGAATGCAAGATACGCTTTTCGATTATGAAAGACATATTCTCGCTTTATCTTGACACAAGCGGAGAGGGACTTCATAAAAGAGGCTACCGTGCGATAGGAAATGCCGCGCCTATACGCGAAACTCTCGCGGCGGGGATAGTTGACCTTGCGAGAGTGAGGGAAAGCGACATTGTGTGCGATCCGTTCTGCGGTTCGGGAACGATACTTATAGAAAGCGCGCTCAAGGCTTTGAATATCGCGCCGGGAATTAAACGCAGATTTGCGGGAGAAACTTTAGGTTTTATTCCGAAAAGCGCATGGAAAAATGCCCGCGAAAAGGCGCGTTCAATGATAAAAGAAAGTTCTGATTTCAAGGCTGTCGGCTTCGACATTGACCCCGCCTGCGTAAAACTGACGCTCGAAAATGCACAAAAGGCGGGGGTTGTGCGGTACATTTCGGCAAAGGTACGCGATATACGGGACTTTAAGTATACCGAAAATCCCGTGAAGATAATCACAAATCCCCCTTACGGCGAAAGGCTTTTGGAGAATGAACAGGTAAAGGAAATATACAGAATAATGGGAGAAAGGCTTTTGCCTCTCGGAAAAAATCAACTGTACGCCATAACGTCTGACGAGGAATTTGAAAGCCTTTTCGGTAAGAAAGCCGACAAAAACCGAAAACTCTACAACGGTATGATAAAAGCAAGATTATATTCATATTATTTGTAAATCATGAAGAAATACAACAGACCTCATTTTTACGGCGCGGAGATATTTTCAGCGTTCGTTTTTCTATGTTCTTTAAGCGCGGCATTTATGTACACATTGTGCAGAGACGAAGTCTTTGCGACAACATGCATTATGACGGCGGTTTCCTTTGGGATATACATGCTTTTTTATGTTCTTAGAAATAAAAGAGCGTTTGCGCTGCTGGCGTTTATAGCCTGCCTTTTAGTCTCGATAACGCTGTTTTCGGCGTTTATGCAGATAAGTCCGATAAGCGCGGTAGATTTTCTGTTTAAGGCGTCGGAAGTTTACGACGGCTTCATGGCTGCGGCATTTATCTCGATTTTTTCGTTTATCATCGGATTTTCAACCGCATATTTCAACGTATATCTTCCGCGTCCTGCGTTTTTGCTATTGCCCGCGTTTATACCGCTCCTGCTTGCGGCAAAGACAGCAGGCGGACTTCCCGCGGGATATGTGATTTTCACCGCGGTAGGATATGCGCTTGTCGTGCTTGGCGTTTCAAGACCGGAATATCCGAGCGAGATAAGCTATACCGACGACAAAAAATCACGGTTTGAAAGATTAGGCGCTTTGGGGATTTTCGGCGCGGTAATTGCGCTTGCAATATTCGCAGTGCCCCGCAGTACGGAAACCCCTCTCGGAGAATACCTCGACACGGTTTTCAAGCGCGAATCCGCAATATACGGCGCGGGCAACCTTTCAAACTTCACCAATGCAAGCGGAGTTAATCACGGCGCGAATGAACCCTCTGACAATATCCTGTTCTATGTAAACGCGGATTATCCCGTATTGCTAAGCCGCTGGAATTTTGACAATTACAACGACAACGGGAGTTGGACCGCACATTCCGATTACACCACTGGTTGGAGCGGGTGGAGAAATTATAAGGAAAATCTTGACGCCGACTATCTTTCAACAAGGCTTTATAATGCGGCGCAGGACGGTTTGCTTTCCGATTATGCACAGCTGTTGAGTGAACTTCCTCATTCAAAAGATGAACATTCCTCTAAAGTCATGCAGATATATGTCGTTGACGGCAGCAACACAAGAGTTGTCATTCACCCAAATATGACGGTTGATGCAAGTATCAGAAGATATGACGGCGATATCTACCGCACGCTTATGGACGAAATGTTTACGGAAAGCAATTTCGGAAGCGACGCGGTTTATTTCCTGAAATACTACGACAACACCCCAAACAGCGAGCTTATAGAGCTTTTTGAAAATGTCGATATGGAAGAACTGCTTTCCGAAGCGGCATTTGAGGGCGTTATCACCGAAACCGAGAAAAATGCGTTTTTAAATGAACGCAGTCGGGCTGAAGAATATCACGAGAAAACCCTCGAAGAAAGACCTATAAGCTCAGAAATAATTCAGCTTGCAAACGAGATAACCGAGGGACTTACGTCGGACTATGAAAAGGCGATTGCAATAGAAAGATGGTTCGGCGAAGCGGGATTTGTCTACGACCTCGATTTTGTGCCTGATGAAACGTCAGCCGAGTATTTCCTGTTTAAAAGCAGGCGCGGTATCTGCACTGATTTTGCCACCGCGTCAGCCTTGCTTTTAAGAGCGGCGGACATTCCGACAAGATATACCGAGGGATTTCTGATTAAGGAAGAAAACAAGAACGAATACGGCGCTTATGCCGTAAAGTCGGCAAACGCACACGCTTTCGCCATGTGTTATATTGAGGGCTACGGGTGGCTTGAAATTGACGGAACGAAATATGCGGTAAATGCCGAGGATATTGAAGAAAACAACCTTTTGCCGTTGGTTTTGCTGATTACCGCAATTCTCTTGGGCGTTTGCGCATTTATATTCCGCAGGCAGCTGTCAGAAGCAATTTTTGCGGTAAGCGTTAAATTCGGCAGTGATAAGCGAAACATCAGGGCTATCTACCTGCGCACAAGAAAACTTGCGTGCAAAATTGCCGACAAAGAACCAAAATCCGCAACGTCAGCCGAGGTTGCAAAGATAATTTCAAACTCTCTGAACCTTGAAAAGCAGGCGCAAGAGATAGCCTCCTGCGCTGACGAGTTGTTTTACAACAACACAATATCGCCGCATGCTGACAGGCTTTACAGCGACTACCGCGAAATTGTCAGAATGAAGAAAAAGATGAGGAAGTGACGAAATGACGCATATTGCAAGTTATATCGAGATATTGTTATTATGCGTACTGTTCCTTGTTTTCATAAGCGGAGATATAGGCTGGGCACTGATTTATACGGTAGGCGGGATTATAATTATATCGGTCGTTTTGATTTTGCTGTCAAAAAATCATTTTTCGGCAAAACTCGGCGAACTTTCGGGGACTGCTAATGTCGGCGAAAAGATTGAGTTTGAAGTAACGCTTAAAAAGACGGGATTTTGCGTGCTTCCCTATGCCGAGATATGTATTTTTGTCGAAAACGAGATAAGGCTTCGGACGTCGCTTATATTCCGAAACAAGGTGACGGTAAAGGGCAGTTTCCGCGCAAATCACAGCGGACTGAACAGAGTTAAGCTGACGGGCGTTATTATCCGTGATTTTGCGGGACTTGTACAGCTTGAAGTGCCGCTTATCGCGCAGACGCAAAAGGGCATTTTGCCGAAAACGGTAGAATACACGGGACCGGAGGTATTTCCGAATATGCTGCCCGACGACAGCGGAGAAACCGAAGAGGGCGCAAGCGTTACGCACGGCGGGCTTCCGGGCTATGAACACCGTGAATATACTGCGGGAGATTCGCTGAGGCGCGTTGACTACAAGCTTTCAGCTAAAAAGCGCAGACTTATGGTGAGGCTGGACGAAAGCGCGGGATATGCGTCAACGAACTTGTTTATCGAGCCGAGCGCGCTTCCTGCCTGCTGTGACAGTGCATTTGCGCTTGCGGGCAAGCTTGTCATGCGCGGCGCGTCTGTGAAAATCACGCATAGAAATGAGAGTTTCACCGCTTCAACACCCGAAACGCTGCTGAAACTGCGCGAGTGGCTTGCATTCCGTGAATTTTCGGCAGAAAACGGGAAAGCTGACTACACCTTGCCTGAGGACGTGAACGTAGTCTTTTCGGGAAACGGAGAGGCGACAGCTAGAGTTTTGGCGTGACCGAAAACTTAATAAAGAACCCGCCTTGTGGTTTAGCAGGGCGAGTTTTAATAACAAAATCCCCTCTCGCTAGAGAGGGGAAGTTTGTTTGATTGAGCCGTAAACCCGCAATTGTCGGAGATTAACCGAGCAACTGGAGGATAGACTGCGGCTGCTGGTTTGCCTGTGCGAGCATAGACTGTGCAGCCTGCTGGAGGATGTTG
>CANQOJ010000066.1 GCA_947625455.1 uncultured Clostridia bacterium
ATTATTATGGCAGATTCTTATAATCAGTCCAACAAGGCGTATAGGAGGAGTCTGATGACTCACTCTATAATCAGATTGATAGTCTGCATTTTACTTACTATCATCTGCTTGTTCCCGCTTTATGTTATCATCACAAACGCGACAAGAACCAACAGCGAGATTATCGACAGCGGTATCAGCTTCTTTAGCGGTGCGCTTGGAAAGAACTGGGATACCATTACTAACCCCGAAGTGTTCGGCGGATTTTTCGCGAGCAGTTTCCGTCTTTGGGACGGTTACAGAAACAGCCTTATTATTGCAGGCTGTTCAACGATATTTACGGTGTTCTTCTCAGGAATGACAGCATACGGACTTGTTGTTTATGATTTTAAGGGAAAGAAATTTGCAACAAACTTCATACTTGCTGTAATGATGGTTCCTATGCAGGTTGTATCAACAGGTTTCCTGCAGTTTATGATCCAGATTAACCTCTACGGCGGACCGCAGGCTTACTTAGCCCTTATTCTTCCGTCAATCGCAGCGCCTGCTGTTGTATTCTATATGCTTCAGTATATGCGCTCGTCATTCCCGCTGGAGATTGTTGAAGCGGCGAGAATAGACGGCTGCGGCGAGTTCAGAACGTTTATTCAGATTGCGCTCCCCATCTTCAAGCCCGCGTTTGCGGTTCAGGCAATATTCGCTTTCGTTACGAGCTGGAATAACTTCTATACGCCCTCCATGCTCCTCGGAACAGCGGACACAAGCCTTAAGACAATGCCTATGATGGTACAGACGGTACTTCTGGCGGATAAGCTCAGCGACTACGGCGCAAGATACCTCGTTGTTTCACTTTCTATCCTGCCCGTTGTAGTTATCTACCTTGTCCTCTCCAAGTTCATCGTCAAGGGCGTAGCTCTGGGCGCAGTAAAGGGATAAATCGGTTATAACCCCTTAGTTAAATAAAACTTGATCCCCCTCTTTTGAGGGGGATCGTCAGTATATAATTGACAGTGTACAGTAAACAGTAATGGCGCGCTTTTGCGGGGGCTTTGCCCCCGCACCCCCACCAGAGGGAAAACTTTATATCGCCGTCGCTGTTTTAAACTGAACGTTGTTTTTCTATTACCTTATTACCAAAAGAGCGTAATCCCTCAACAGAATTACGCTCTCATAATATGAACACAATCTAAATCCGCCGCGCCAGCGGCACCGATTACTGAATACTGTACACAGCGTTTTGCGCGCAGCGCATAATGCGTACATTGTCAACTGACAACAGGGGTTCAAGGGGAAAACCTTTTTCAAAAGGTTTTCCCCTTGCTAAAACTACTTATTGCTAGCGAACAGCTTACATTACTTGGTGCTTAACGCGAGCCTTTTCTTCGGCGCGCTTAGCGTTGTTGAATCTGTCGAGCGTACCAACGAGGTAGCCGGTAATTCTGCGGATACGCTGAAAGGGGACATCGGAAAAGCTGTACTTTGTGTTTACAAAGTCGCCGTCAATTTCAAGCTCAATAGCCTGCAAATTTTTATCGGGATACTTTTCCGCCGCGTCCTCTATATAGTACTGAACCTCAGCATCTGAAAGCTTACCGCCTATTACATTAACGTCAATCATTTTAATTCTCCTCTCTATATTTTGGGTGTATTTTAAGTATAACACAATATCTTGTATATGTCAATCGGCATTTTACACAATTTTTAGTATAATTTTTTGTTAAGCAACGACTTTGTTTTTGCCGCTGTTTTTTCCGTCATACAACCGCTTGTCTGCAACGGAGATAAGCAAATCCATGTAAGTTGACGAATGAATACCGATTTCTGAGCGTTCGGTTTCGGAATAATCAACCATACCAAAGGTCATACTAACCTTGACGTTTAAGCTGTTGTACACAATTTTCAGCTCGCTTATCCGCTTTCTGACGCCCTCAATGCGCGTTAAACATTCATTCCTGTTGCCGAGCAGGATAACAAGCATTTCCTCGCCGCCCCATCTTACGGCAATTTCTCCGTCCTTGACTTCATTCAGGATTGTCTCCGCAACGCTTTTCAGCACCAGATCCCCGCAGTCATGCCCGTATGTATCGTTTACCTTTTTAAAGTCGTCAATATCGCCCAGAATAACGCAGAAACTCTCGCCTTTTTTCGACAGACCGTCGAAATAATTCCATAAAGCATGACGGTTGTAAAGCCCTGTAAGCGCGTCATGTTCAGCGATAAATTCAAGTTCGTCGTTTTTCTCGTTCAGCTTGTTTATTGAAACGAAAATTTCCGCAACAAACATTATAGTAAACGCGCAAAGGCAAATCATTGCATACAGGATATTTACGACTTTAAGAATGTTGGTTTCAAATGCCGACAGTTCGTTTAAATTGACCAGCTTTAAAACCGAACCGAACACAATATCAAACGAAACGCTTATTACAAGCGCAATAACGACAATTGCCGTAAATCTGAAAATCCTGCTGTAAAACTTTTTTCTCTCCTCGTAGAAAAACAGGCAGTACGCCGCGACAGGAATGGTGAGCATATAGTAAACGTAAAATCCCACGTCAAGTCCCTGTATCATGGTGCAGAGAAAGGCATGAACTACAATTTCCGCAAAAATGGCGTTGATCCACCTGTTAGCGTGCTTGCTTACAGTGCCTTTAAAACAATCCGCAGTACAGCAGACATAAAGCAAAACGCTGAGTATATTGAAGCAAGCCATAAAATACATTCCGAAAACGATAAATTCAATAAGAAACGTCAGGTGCATAACCGCACAGCAAACGCAGATTAACTTGAACTTATTGTCAACAGACAGCTTTGAAACATCTATTTCAAGCACTTACGTCACTTCCCGTCAATTACAGAATAAACATAGCTGTACATAGTAATTATATCACAATTTAAAAATAAAATCAACAGCTTTTTACATACAAGTGATAGAATAAATAAAATTTTTATCCACAACCGAATGTAAAAATTATGGAGAAACTATTGACAAATTGATTATGATATGATAAAATTAAATTATCAAAATTTTGAAATTTTTAGGAGGTTTTTTGTTATGAAATATGTTTGCCCTGTCTGCGGATACGTTTATGTAGGCGAGTCCGCACCCGAAAAATGCCCGCAGTGCGGTGTTCCCGGAAGCAAGTTTAAGGTTATGGAAGAGGACGACAAGCTCGTTTTTGCCTGCGAACATGAAATCGGAATAACCGACGGCGTGCCTGAAGAAATTGTTGAGGGTTTGCGCGCTAACTTCACAGGCGAATGCACTGAAGTAGGCATGTATCTTGCTATGGCGAGAGCGGCTTACAGAGAGGGTTATGCCGAAGTTGGCATGTACTATGAAAAGGCAGCTTACGAGGAGGCTGAACATGCGGCGAAGTTTGCGGAAATGCTCGGAGAGGTAGTCTCGGCGTCAACAAAGGAGAACCTCACAAAGCGCGTTGCGGCTGAGCATGGCGCGACAGCAGGCAAGCTTGACCTTGCCAAAAAGGCTAAGGCGGCTAACCTTGACGCAATCCACGACACCGTTCACGAAATGGCAAAGGACGAGGCGCGTCACGGAAAGGCGTTTGAGGGTTTGCTCAACCGTTATTTCAAGTAATCAAAAAGGAGAAGTCATATGGAAAAGCACGTTTGCCCCTGCGGATATGTTTACGATCCCGCGGTAGGCGATCCCGACGGCGGAATTGCTCCCGGCACAAAGTGGGAGGATATTCCCGATGATTGGGTTTGCCCCGTTTGCGGACTTGGCAAGGACGCATTTGAGGTTGAATAAGTAAAAAGAATTGTCGGGTTGCCGTATGGCAACCCGATTTTTTGTGTCATGTTAAAGTTGCTGAAAACAAGGAGAGCTGTCGGCGGGTGCTGGCGGCAACTTTGATGTTTACGTCACACCACAGCCTTTGACGGTTTCTCAACCTTTCCTCCCGAACACCGCTCCGAGGCGGCGAAACAAAGGCTAAAGCCCTGCTAGGAGCTAGAGATAAAGAGGTTAGAGGCTAGAGTTTGAACTAAACAAGGTTTGAAAAGGAAATCTTGTTTTTGCTAAACTCTAGCCTCTAGCTTCTTAAATTCTAGCCTCTAGAAGCAGACTCACTGCGTCAGCAGTGGTTTCGCCGCCTCGGAGCGGTGCGCTTTGGAGAAAGCGAGCGTTTGCTGCGGAAATAGGCGAAACGTTGCCGTATACGCCGCAACGAAAGCGCAGTCGAAAGAGGACTGAGCCTTTCGCTTCGCTCAAGGCTCGCATGTTTTCGCTTCGCGAAAATGCGGCGCTGGGTTGCTGAAATCCTCAAAGAGCATTGAACGCAAAAAAAGGCAACGCGCTGTCACCAACTCAAACGCGTTGCCTCTTTTTCAATATTACCCAGTAGTCAACCTTAATAACGTCGCGCCCGTAAAAATAAATCCGCACCTCGTTGTCTTTCTTGGCTAAAAACAACCGTCCCTTTACAGAATACGGAAAATTGCGTATGTTTTTTTTCAGAATACGCCTGGCATAAGAGTTCACGAAAGTCTGTGACATACCAAAGTTTCCCTTTGAGTATGCTTCCTGCCAGTTGCAAAAGCGGATGCGTTGAGGTTCATCGCTGTCGTAAAAATGCTCGCAGACTTCTTCGGCATAGTAATGCTTAAAAAGTTTGTCAATAAGCCTGTTCGAGAGTTTTACATATTTGTAAGAAAACCCGCAGTTTCTGTCGCTTTCAAGCTGCTCGTCAATCAGCTCCCGTACAACGCAAATCATGACTTTCCCGCCATTTCGCTTAATTTTGCCGTTAATGCCGAATACGCGCCCTCAACGTCATCTATGTCCTTAACCGCCGTTTCCATAGGACACAATCCGTCGCCTTTTCGGTTGATTATGTTTTCGGCAAGCGTTGCAAATTCGCAGTCAATGCCGTGGTTTTTGAAAACCTCAACCGCGCTTTTGCTCATGACTTCCCCGTATACCGCTTTGACGTCAAGTTTGACATACAGCATTGCCGCGGCTTTGCCGACTATTTTGTCAGCGGCGGAAAAGCCCGAAAGCTGAGTTTCATTTCTGATAAACTCAACTAACGGCTTTATCCCTGTTTCACTGCTTTCATAAACAACGTCTCCCTTGCATAAAACGCAGGAGCAGTTTTTTTGCGTTAAAAGCGCTTTTGCCTTGTTGATGTCAGTCATGCTTTTTCAAATTCTCCAGACGGTAAACGATAAGCGGTATAAATGCCCATTGAAGAACAAGTCCGAAAAGTCCCGCGGAAATACTCGTCCAGATTGTCGCAATTTTTACTTGAGTGTTGCCGAAAGCGTAAACCGAGAGCAGAATTGCACCCGCTCTTACCGCGCGTCCCGCGACTTGCGCTATAACAACCTTAACGATTGTCGGCAGTTTTACGTTTCTCAAAAGTCCCGCGCAAAGCCCGTAACCGCAAAGTTCAATCATCATAAACGGAAGCATTGTAATTCCCGGCATTCCCGACAGCGCAAAACTTGCAAGCGGACCTAAAACTCCCGCAATCGCTCCCGCATACGGTCCCGCGAGAAGCCCGACAAGTATAATCGGCAGGTGCATAGGCAAAAACGTTTCGCCAAGCGATGTGCCGACGCCCGAAACCGCGCCGATAACGTGGAATATCTGCGGTACAGCCACCGCCGCAACTATTGCCGTAAGCGTTGCAATCGCCTGCGCCTTGACTGAAAGGCGGGGTTTTTCCAATGTTGCAGTAAATTCAGACATAATAATATCTCCTTTAAAAATTATTTTCAATTAAATTATACAATTTTTTCCGCAGAATTTCAAGCCTTTAATTGTGAAAATATAACGAAATTTTCATCTTCACTCTTGAATCATATTCACAAGCTGTTTAAAATGCTTTCCGCGCTCTTCAAAGTTCTTGTAAAATCCGTAGCTTGCCGCGGCGGGGGAGAGCACAACACGCTTTTTCGCAAGTTTTGCCGACAACTCCACCGCTTTCTCCATATTCTCCGCAAACACGACATTAACGCTTTTGTTAGTGATAAGTTTCGCAATCCTCGCGCTTGTGTCGGGCAGGAGAATTACATTCGCGACATCTCCGCCGTTTAGAAATTCGCCTAAAATATCGTAGGAAATTCCTCTGTCCATGCCGCCGAGTATAAGGCAGTCCACGCCGTCAAACGCCTTAACTGCCGCAATTGCCGCCTCAGGCACGGTGCTTATGCTGTCGTTTATATACTCAACCCCGTTTATCACGGCAACCCTTTCAAGCCTGTGTTCAAGCGGCTCAAACGATTTCAGCGCGTCAAGGCATTTGTTTATGTCCGCGCCCGCCTTAACTGCCGCCGCAAGCGCAACGGCAATATTATAGACATTGTGCTTTCCGCAAAGAGAGGTTTGTATTCTGTCTTTGGGAATACATTGTCCGAAAAGAGAAATGCTTTCGCCGTCGGTTGAAACATCTGCTGTTTTGTCGCCGAAACTTGCCGTTATGACATTCGCTTTAGTTTCTGTCGGCAGAAGTTCTTTGTTGACTATCAAAAAGCCGTCTTTATTCTGAAAACGAGCTATATTGCGCTTTGCATTTGCGTAAGCGCTGAAGTCAACATAGTGGTCAAGATGTTCGGGGAAGATGTTCAGCAAAACCGAAATGTCGGGAGAATGACGCGCAAATTCAAGCTGATGACAGCTCATTTCCAGCACCGCAACGGTATCTTTATCCATTTCCTCCAGCCTTTTAAGCGGCGGTACGCCTATGTTCCCTATAAGCATTGTCTTTATCCCGTTTGCTTTCAGAAAATGGTAAATAAGCGTTGAAGTTGTGGATTTGCCCTTAGTGCCCGTAATGCCGACGATTTTGCAGGGGTGAAGTCTTAAAAGCAGGTCGGTCTGGGTAAGGATTTTTGCTTTTGCGCTGTCTGAAAGGCGGTTTTTGATTATAACGCCTGGGGATTGCAGAATAATGTCATATTCCGCGCATTTTTCGAGATAATCTTCTCCCGATATTGCCGTCACATTCGGAATGTCAAGCGTATTCATGTCCGCCACCGCAATCTCACCGCAGACATTAAGCCTTTGCAGTATTTCCAGCCAGCTTTTCCCCTCTCTCCCAAAGCCGAGGATAACAACTCTTTTTCCGCTGAAAACAGTTTTAAGTTCTTCGTAGTTCATTTAGCAAGCCTCTTTACATATTGAAGAAATTTATCGGGAACAAAATTATTCCCGTCAAAAAATGCCGTAAGGTCAATGGGCGAGTAGTTCGGGAATTTCTCCTCAAACCGCTTCAGAAGCGGCGGTGTATTCTCTTTTCGCCTGTCAAGCGCCATTTTAAGCGAAAGTCTGACTTCATCTTTCGTCCCCACACATTCAAACGGCTTATCCTCGCCGTCAAGCATCAGCCCGTCCAGCATCTCCGAAAGGTCATTTCTTTCAAGCATATTACAGCCGAAAATATCAACAAGCGTTTTATCGTTCAGAAATGCCGCAAGCAGTATATATACATACAAACATTTAGCGCAGTTGCAGCACCATACGTCCGTTTTCCCGCCGAGGTTACAGCTTTGAAATACGGGGAAATACTGCGGGTAATTTACGAATGCGCGTGCAATCTGCCATTCGGAAAGCGGGCGCAGGAGACTGAAATATTCGGGGCAGTTTCCGAAAGTTTCGGCGCAGTATTCTCGGAAATCCTTTTCAAATTCGGTCGATTTGCTGTACTGATGGTTTACGTTTATGCCCTCGACATAGGTTTCATTAGCACTGCTTTCATTTGAGAGAACGATATATCTTGACTTCAGCATTATGCCGTGTAACAGCGCCGAAAACGCCACCACCGCCGAAAACGGAGTGTGACCGTTTAAATAGCCTTGCTTGTTTAATTCAAGCAAAGTCTTGTCAATTGTCCTGCGCGGGCAGACGCACTTTTCTTCGGCAATCCCCGCCGCGTTTGCACAGCCGATTGTTGCTTTTCTCGGATTTATGATGTACGGCGTTATGTCCTCGCCAGCCTGTTTAAGCGCTTCAAGCGTCACAACGCTGTCCTTTCCTCCTCCAACGGGCACAAGCGCGCCTTTTAATACACTGTTTACATTTTGGAGCGGTTTTCCTTCGGGGGCGTTTATGGTCATAAAGCTGTCGAAATCGGTGTTTATTTCATTTCGGTAGAAAAACTCGCCAAGACCGTTATAGTACAGCTTTTTCCACCAGTTTTTCTGCCATTGTGAAAGCCCTCCGCACCGTATCTCAACCGTAGGACAGCAGCTGCACTTCCAGTATGAAACAAGCTCCGCCATTCCCAATGAAAACGCCGCTTTTTCAAGCTGTGCAGAGTTGTCGCTAAAATAGTTCCTGTCAAATGCCCATTTCGGATAAAAGTGATATTCGTCAATCTGAAAGTGGAAAGTCAGATTGTGTTCGTTTAGTTCATAACTGTGGTAGATAAAAAGCGGGTGCTTTTTTCTTAGTTCGTCAAATTTGTTCATATTCACCTCAATAATATTCAGATTGTATAATAGTTGCATATCAGACTGCCGAGAAACCCTCAGATACGAGGAAACGGCTTGTTGACTAGCCTTTGTGGCTGTCAACAAGACGTTGACGAAGTAGATGAGGGTTTATCGACAGTCTGATAGTATGACAGGCTTTGCCGTGAAATCGTATCCGCAAGGTCGCGGTGTTTCAAATGCAAGTGAATATACGTCTCCTGCTTTTGCCTCGAAAACCGCTTGTCTGTGAGCGGAAAGCGAGGTCTTTGAAAGCGCCTTTAAGGACGCGTCAACAGGGATTTTGCAGTCAGCCTTAGCCAGAATTTCCTTTCCCTTGTCGTTCATTCCCAGAATATGAATATACGCAGGCGGCGTCAGCGACATCTCTCTCGTTATCCCCAAAAACGCGCAAAGCACCGCGCGGCGTATCCTCGCAAGCGTAACGCTCTTGTTTTTCGCGAGGAAATACAGCTCGTTAAGGCTTCCCGCATTTCTTACAGCCTTGTAAAGCCTGTCGCCAAGCCCGTTTACGCAGTCGTATATGTTTTCAAAGTTCTCTGCTGACAGCATACGCAGTTTCGCTAAAATTGCCCGTTCAAGCCTTTCAATGTCCGCTGTCGGCTCGTTTACGACAGGCGCGAATGTTGAATAGTCCTTGTTCTCACGGATTTTTCGGCGGATAAGAGACGCGCTTGCGTAAATCCCGCCGTCGGTATTTTCGCTGTCATGCGGCGCGGTGCGCTTTAAGGTGAACGGCGATATGCGGTTTCCCAGGTCGTCAAGCGCGCTTAAGTATTCAATGGCAAGGGTGTTGTTGGGGTTTTGAATGATTTCGCTCACATCATCAGTATAGTATTCGCGAAGCGCCATCTGAAGCGCGGTAGGGTAGTTTCTTCCGCGCTTTATCTGCTCGCTGAATTTGTCGGAATGTATGCAGTACTCAATTGCGGACGAAGCTTCTTTAAGCGCGTCAACATCACCGCATTCGCTCCCAAACGACAGCATATCCACGCAGTTGAGTTCCGATATAATCCTCACCGCGCCTCTTGCAAAGCCCTCTGCTGACATCAGCGAGTACCTTGCCGGAAGTTCTAAAACCAAGTCCGCGCCGTTTTCAAGCGCGGTTTTCGTTCTCGCATATTTGTCAAAAACCGCCAAGCCCCCGCGCTGAACGAAATTCCCGCTCATAACACATACAATATGCGTAGCACCCGCGTTTCGCGTTTGCTCAATGTGATATTTATGCCCGTTGTGAAACGGGTTGTATTCAGCGATAATTCCCGCCGTTTTCATAATTGTATTCCCTCTTTCCCAAATTATGTTGCCGTTTATTCCTGCCTATGTTATATTTTACAACATTTCTTGAATAAAATCAATAAAATTTTGTAAAAGCACTTGATTTTTTTGGAAAAATGTTTTAAAATAAAAGTGGTTATTTTTATTTTATGAAAGGAACTTTGAAACAATGAAGATTTTGGTAATCAATGCGGGCAGCTCTTCGCTTAAATATCAGCTTCTTGATATGGACAACGAGAGCGTAATTGCAAAGGGAAACTGTGACAGAATAGGCATAGGCGGTCACATCAAGCACACGACCTTTGACGGAAAAACAGTCGATACAGACTGCGATTTCCCTACGCACACAGAGGCTTTTGAAAAGCTTGTTGAAGTGCTGACAACGGGTGATGCGGCTGTTGTGAAGTCAATGGACGAGATTTCCGCGGTCGGACACAGAGTTGTTCACGGCGGAGAGCAGTTTGGAAAGACCATTCTTGCGGACGACGCTGTTATTGACGCAATTGACGCGCTGTCCGAGCTTGCGCCTGTTCATAACCACCCGAACGCGCTTGCTTTGAGAGCATGCAAGAAAGTTCTCGCTCCCGGCACACCGCAGGTTGCTGTATTCGATACGGCATTCCATGCAACAATGCCCGAAAAGGCGTTTATGTACGGACTTCCTTACGAGTGCTATGAAAAGTACCATATAAGAAAGTACGGTTTCCACGGAACATCTCACCGCTTTGTCACAAAGGCGCTCGCTGACGCTATGGGCAAGGATTTAAAGGACTTGAAGATTGTTTCCTGCCACCTCGGAAACGGCTCGTCAATCACGGCTGTCGAGGGCGGAAAGTCAATCGACACGACAATGGGCTTTACTCCTCTGGACGGCGTTATTATGGGAACTCGTTCGGGCTGCGTTGACGCGTCGGCGGTTACTTATCTCCAGAATAAAATGGGACTTTCACCAAACGAAATGAGCGATTATCTCAACAAGAAGTCGGGATTTCTCGGCGTTTCGGGAGTTTCAAGCGACGCGCGCGACTTGGGCGAAGCTGCCGCTAACGGCAACGCCAGAGCAAAACTTGCGCTTGAAATGCTCAGATACGAGATAAAGAAGTATATAGGTTCATATGCGGCAATCATGAACGGACTTGACGCGGTGCTGTTTACAGGCGGTATCGGCGAAAATTCCGACGATTTGCGCGAGGACGTTTGCTCAAATATGGAGTATCTCGGAATTAAGCTCGACAAAAACATCAACAAGGGACTTCACGGAAAGCTCACAAAAATTTCCGCACCCGACAGCAAGGTCGAAGTCTGGGTTGTTCCGACAAACGAAG
>CANQOJ010000067.1 GCA_947625455.1 uncultured Clostridia bacterium
CCGCGATAACTCCGACAGCCTCGCCTCTGTTTATAAGCTGACCATTTGCAAGCGAAGCGCCGTAGCACCTTGCGCAAACGCCGTTCTTCATTTCACATGTCAGCACCGAACGAACTTCAACCTTTTCAACGCCCGTTGCAACGATTTTCGCCGCGTCCTTGTCAGTCAGCAGTTTATCCCTTGAAATCGTGAACGAACCGTCGGGCGCGGTGAAATCCTTTGCAAGGAAACGTCCCGTAAGACGCTCTGCAAGCTTTTCGACAAGCTCGTTGCCCTCGCGTATCTCATAAACTTCAATTCCGTTTTTCGTGCCGCAGTCGTCTCCACGGATTATAACTTCCTGCGAAACGTCAACAAGACGTCTTGTCAGATAACCTGAGTCCGCCGTTCTCAGCGCCGTGTCCGCAAGTCCTTTACGTGCGCCTCTTGAAGAAATGAAGTATTCGAGAACATTCAAGCCCTCGCGGTAGTTAGCCTTGATCGGCATTTCAATCGTTGCTCCCGAAGTATTCGCGATAAGTCCGCGCATTCCCGCAAGCTGTCCTATCTGCGCCGTAGAACCACGCGCGCCCGAATCCGCCATCATGAAGATGTTGTTGTATCTTCCGAGGTTTGCGGTAAGCGCCGCAGAAACCTTTTTTGTAGCGTCATTCCAGATGTTTATAAAGCTTTCCTTACGCTCGCCGTCAGAGATAAATCCTCTGTTGAACTGCTTGTTTATCTTTGTTACAGCCGCGTCAGCTTCTGCAAGTATATCGGCTTTCTGCGGAGGAATTTCCGCGTCGCATACCGCGACAGTAATTCCCGAACGCGTTGAGTACTTATAACCCATCGCCTTGATTTTATCAAGCACCTGCGCGGTCGTTGCCGTTCCGTGAATTTTAAGACAGCGGTCGATAATCTGACCTAACTCTTTCTTTGTGACCTTGAAGCCTATCTCGTAGTCAAGCATATGGTCGGGATCCGTTCTGTCAACATAACCCAAATCCTGTGGGATATGTTCGTTGAAGATTATCTTGCCCGCAGTCGTAGGCACAATCCTCGTCACAACGTTATCTCCAACGTCTTTCTGCACGCGAACCTTGATCGCCGCATGGATAGTGATAACTCCGTCCTGATACGCCATTATCGCTTCCGAAGCGTCGCGGAAAATCTTTCCCTCTCCCTTTTCGCCCGACTTGTCAATGGTAAGATAGTACGAACCAAGTACCATGTCCTGCGTAGGCACGGTAACGGGCTTTCCGTCCGACGGCTTCAGCAGGTTTCTCGCCGCAAGCATAAGGTTTCTCGCTTCGTCCTGCGCTTCATTTGAAAGCGGGAGATGCACCGCCATCTGGTCGCCGTCGAAGTCAGCGTTAAATGCCGTACAGCAAAGCGGGTGAAGCTTTATCGCGCGTCCCTCAACGAGAATGGGCTGGAATGCCTGAATACCCAGTCTGTGCAGCGTAGGCGCACGGTTAAGCAGTACGGGGTGATTTTGTATAACGTTTTCGAGCGAATCCCAGACCTTGTCGTCAGAGCGCTCAACAAGCTTCTTCGCGGACTTTATGTTCTGCGAAACTCCGTTCTTTACAAGGTCGTTAAGCACAAACGGCTTGAACAGTTCGAGCGCCATTTCTTTCGGCAGTCCGCACTGATCCATTTTAAGTTCCGGTCCTACAACTATAACCGAACGTCCCGAATAGTCAACGCGCTTTCCAAGCAGGTTCTGACGGAAACGTCCCTGTTTTCCTTTAAGCATATCCGACAGCGATTTCAGCGCACGGTTGTTTGAACCCGTGTACGGTCTGCCGTGTCTGCCGTTGTCGATAAGCGCGTCAACCGCTTCCTGAAGCATGCGCTTTTCGTTTCTTACAATAAGGTCGGGCGCTTTCTTTTCAAGCAGGTCTTTAAGACGGTTGTTTCTGAGAATGACCTTTCTGTAAAGTTCGTTCAAGTCAGATGTCGCATAACGTCCGCCGTCAAGCTGTACCATAGGGCGTATATCGGGCGGTATTACGGGGATAACGTCAAGTATCATCCACTCAGGACGGTTTCCGCTTGAACGGAATGCCTCGATAACGTCAAGTCTCCTCAGAAGCTTTACCTGCTTCTGTCCTGCTGATGTTCCCTCAAGTTCGGCTTTAAGTTCGTCGGCAAGTTTATCGAGGTCTATCTCCTGAAGCAGTTCTTTTATTGCTTCTGCGCCCATACCCGCGCGGAATGTGTCAATTCCCGCAAACTTAGACGCATACTGGCTGTACTCGCTTTCAGTCAGCAGCTGTTTCTTTACAAGACCGGTTTTCTCTCCGGGATCAATAACTATATACTTTGTGAAATACAGAACCTCTTCAAGTTTTTTCGGCGTAAGGTCAAGCACCTGTCCTATTCTTGAGGGAGTTCCTTTATAATACCAGATATGCGATACGGGCGCGGCAAGGTTTATATGCCCCATTCTTTCGCGGCGAACCTTGCTTCTTGTAACTTCAACTCCGCATTTCTCGCATATTTTCCCCTTAAAGCGTATCCTCTTGTACTTTCCGCAGTTGCACTCCCAGTCCTTTTGCGGGCCGAAAATCTTTTCGCAGAAAAGTCCAAGCTTTTCGGGCTTTTGACTGCGGAAATTTATGGTTTCAGCACGTTTTACTTCTCCGTGTGACCAGCTTACAATCTGCTCGGGAGATGCAAGTCCGATTTTCATTGACTCGAAAACACTAAGTCCCATTCTTATACCTCTTTCAATTAAAACTCTTTAAAGCGAAACCTCTGATATTATTTATCGTCCGAACCATCCGAATTATCGTCGCCAAATTCATCTTTGAAATCACTTTCGTCATCAAAATCATCAGCGTCGTCGCCGTAGACGTCGTCATCATCTTCGTCGTCCTCTTCGTCATCTTCATCATCATATGACTGGTCGAGTTCATCATTCGCGTCGTTTACTTCATATCCCTCGGCATTGAACTCTTCGTCACTGCCTGCGGTGAACTCCTCCTCAAACTCATGGCTTGAATATCCCATATCGTCATCATCATTTTCCATAAGGTTGACTTCAACGCCCTCGTCGTCATATATCTTGATGTTGAGTGCAAGTCCCTGGAACTCGCTGACCATAACCTTGAACGATTCGGGAATGCCGGGTTTCGGCACGGATTCGCCCTTTACTATCGCTTCATAGGTTTTCTGACGTCCCATAAGGTCGTCGGACTTGACTGTCAGTATCTCCTGGAGAGTATAAGCCGCGCCGTATGCTTCCAGCGCCCATACTTCCATTTCTCCGAAACGCTGTCCGCCGAACTGCGCTTTACCGCCCAAAGGCTGTTGTGTAACGAGAGAATACGGACCTGTTGAACGCGCGTGAATTTTATCGTCAACAAGGTGATGCAGTTTAAGGTAGTACATATATCCTACCGTAACGGGGCTGTCGAACTTTTCGCCTGTTCTTCCGTCAGTAAGCTGAGTTTTGCAGTCAGACGTCCACGGCAGTTTTGTAAAGTCAAGTCCTGCGGAATCCTCTCCGTCAAGTTCGTTTTTCTTAGAGCGCGCAATATCGTACAGCTCTCTTATATCCTGTTCATGTGCGCCGTCAAATACGGGCGTTGCTATCTTCCAGCCCAAAGCCTTTGCAACATATCCGAGGTGAACTTCAAGAACCTGTCCTATATTCATACGCGACGGAACGCCGAGCGGGTTAAGAACAATGTCAAGCGGCGTGCCGTCGGGCAGGAAAGGCATATCTTCCTGCTTTAAGATGCGCGATACAACGCCCTTGTTTCCGTGACGTCCCGCCATTTTGTCGCCGACGGAGATTTTTCTCTTCTGCGCAACATAAACGCGGACTTTCTCGTTTACGCCTGCCGACAAATCGTCGCAGTTTTCACGGTTGAACACCTTTACGTCTACAACTATTCCGCTTTCGCCGTGTGCAACGCGCAGCGAATTGTCGCGGACTTCTCTTGCCTTTTCGCCGAAAATTGCCCTCAACAGCTTTTCTTCTGCGGTAAGCTCTGTTTCGCCCTTAGGAGAAACCTTTCCGACAAGTATATCGCCCGAATGAACTTCCGCGCCTATGCGGATAATTCCTCTGTCGTCAAGGTCGCGGCGCATATCGTCCGAAAGATTCGGTATATCCGCTGTAATTTCCTCAGGACCGAGCTTTGTGTCGCGGCACTCGATTTCATATTCTTCTATGTGAATTGAGGTATAAACGTCATTGTAAACAAGCTTTTCGTTTATAAGAACGGCGTCCTCGTAGTTGTAGCCCTCCCATGTCATAAAGCCGATAAGCGCATTCTTGCCGAGAGCGATTTCGCCGTTTTTCGTTGCGGGACCGTCTGCAATAACGTCGCCTTTCGATATTTTCTCGCCTTTATTTACAACAGGGCGCTGATTTACGCAGTTGCCTTGGTTTGAACGCTTGAATTTAATCAGGCGGTAGCAGTGTTCATTTCCGTTGTTGTCCGTAATCACTACCCTGTCAGCAGAAACGTCTGTTACAACGCCGTCCTCTTTTGCGCATACGACAACTCCCGAATCGACAGCCGCCTTATACTCCATACCCGTGCCGACAATCGGGCTTTCCGTCGTCATAAGCGGGACAGCCTGCCTCTGCATGTTCGCGCCCATAAGCGCACGGTTCGCGTCGTCGTTTTCAAGGAACGGTATCATTGCCGTAGCAACAGATACTACCATTTTCGGCGAAACGTCCATGAAGTCAACTTTTTCGCGCTCAAACTCATTTATAGAGTTGCGGTAACGGGCGTTTACCCTAGGTCTTACAAAATGCCCCTCCTCGTCAAGAGGTTCGTTTGCCTGAGCGACAATATAGTTGTCCTCAACGTCCGCCGTCATATATACAACCTCGTCAAGAACGCGTCCCGTAGTCTTGTCAACGCGTCTGTAAGGCGCTTCAATAAAGCCGTAAACGTTTATTCTTGCGAATGTCGCAAGATATGAGATAAGTCCGATATTAGGACCTTCGGGGGTTTCAATAGGGCACATTCTGCCGTAGTGCGAATAGTGAACGTCGCGCACCTCAAATCCCGCTCTGTCGCGCGAAAGTCCGCCCGGACCGAGTGATGACAAGCGGCGCTTATGCGTAAGTTCGGCAAGCGGGTTGTTCTGGTCCATAAACTGCGACAGCGGCGACGAGCCGAAGAACTCTTTCATTGCCGCGATAACCTGGCGCGCGTTTATAAGCGTGTTCGGCGTTACCTTTTCAATTCCGTTTGCCTGGAGTCCCATTCTTTCACGGATAGTGCGCTCCATTCTTGTAAAGCCTATTCTGAACTGGTTCTGAAGCAGCTCTCCCACGCAGCGTATTCTTCTGTTTCCGAGGTGGTCTATATCGTCAACGTCGCCTATTCCGTCGTTTAAGTTCAGATAATAGCTTACCGAAGCGAAAATATCGTCAAGCGTGATATGCTTGGGAACAAGCTTTTCCGCTCTCTGCTCGATAAGTTCAGCAAGCTTTTCCTTGTCGTCGCCCGCTTCTTCAAGTATCTCCACAAGCACGGAGAACGAAACGTGTTCTTTAACGCCGAGTTTATCAACGTCAATGTCAACGTATTTCGTTATATCAACCATTCCGTTGCCTACAACAGACGCCGTGCCGTCGCCTTCGGGCTTTTCAACAACAACCGAAAGCACGCCTGCGTTTTCGATTTCAAGAGCCTTTTCTCTGGTGATTACCTCGCCCTCTTCGCACAATACTTCGCCCGTATACGGCGCGATAACGGTCTGTGCGGCTTTTCTGCCGTAAATTCTCGCAGAAATCGCAAGCTTTTTATTGTACTTGTATCTTCCGAAACGCGACAGGTCGTATCTCTTGGGATCGAAAAACAGATTGTCAAGAGTGGTGCGCGCGCTGTCAACAGTCGCAGGCTCGCCGGGGCGCAGCTTTCTGTAAACTTCAAGGAGCGCCTCCTCCTCGTTTTTAGTGGAGTCTTTGCCGTTTTCGATTGAAACGGTTATAAGCGGACTTGTGCCGAATTTATCAAGCAGGTCTTTATCTGTAGAAAGTCCTATTGCGCGGAGAAATGTCGTACATGGGAACTTTCTGTTTTTATCAATGCGGACATAGAACACGTCGTTTGAATCCATTTCAAACTCAAGCCATGCGCCTCTGTTGGGTATAACGGTAGTTTTAAACAGCTTTTTTCCGTTTTTGTCATGTTCATAGCTGTAGTAAACGCCCGGCGAGCGGACAAGCTGTGATACGACAACGCGCTCCGAACCATTGATAACAAACGTACCGCTGTCTGTCATAAGAGGCATATCGCCCAAATAAATATCATTGTCTATAATATCAATGATATTTCCCGCTTCTTTGTGAACAAGTCTTGCGGTCGCGTGCAAAGGCGCCTGATATGTCGCGTTGCGCTCCTTGCACTCCTCGATTGAGTACTTTGTATTCTCGTCAAGACGATAATCAATGAACGACAGCTCAAAGCGTCCGTTCGTATCGACAATCGGAGATACGTCCTTAAACACTTCCTTTATTCCGTCAGTAAGAAACCACTCGTAGGAATCTTTCTGAATGCCTATAAGGTTCGGCATATCAATGACTTCATTGATCTTCGAGAAAGTCTGTCTTGTGGTTTTTCCTAACTTTAGGGGTTTTGTGTTCACCATTGGCTTTTGTCCTCCTTATTCAACCTGCCCGCCGTAATCGGCAAAATAGGCTAAAACTCCATTATGATACATTTTAATATTTTACCATAAATTATTAAGTTTGTCAATAGTTTTTTAAAGAAATTTCATAATTTTTTTACGATAATTGTATACCATTTTGGGAATTTTTGTTAGTTGTTGAGAATTTATCTGTTTTAATTTCAACATCATATTGACATTGACCATTAAAATAATGTATAATTAAAAGAAATAAAACTTTCAGAAAGGCAATTAACAATGAGAGACAGCACCACAATCTTTTACAATTTAAAACTCAAACGCACCCGAAAGCCGCTCGAAGTATTTGAGAAAATGGCGAAGTCCGTCAAAAAGCGCGGCGCAACCAAAAACTGGGTTTGTGACTATGACGAGAATTATTTCCGCATAGATTTCAACGACGATTTCAGCGAAACCTTTGTCATAACCTTTAACGAAAAGAAAATCTGCAAAGACTTTTGCAAGGTCGGTTTTCCGCTTTCGGGAGAACTTTTCGACGATGAGAAAAAAAGCGAGTTTAAACAGCTTCTCAATATGCTTTGGTCGGTGAGAACAAGTTTTTCGGAAATGAAAATAACGGACGATTACGGCATTACCGAATGTTATCTCGACACAAAGGTCAATAAAATAGCCCTGCGGGAACTGACTGACGAAGAATTAGAACGTGCAAAACGGCTTTTTGATAACGGGCATACAACGATAAACGAATTTGTCACGGCGTTGTTTTTCGATTTGCGGAATTTGCCGTATACGGAAAATTATTTTCCCTTTATCAACCGCAATACCTCTTTACATTACATAGCTTTCTGGGATTCTTTCGACAAAGAGTATGATTTTTACGGCGCATTTGCCGAGAGTTTTTTACTTGAAACCACCGAATATAAGGATAAGGGCAGACTGTATACCGTAAAGGACTATTACGGCGACCTTTCGGGAGTGTGGTTTTCGGCAGCTGCGTTTAATGAGGGAATTCTGGCGCTGACAGGGCGTTTTCGGTGCATAAGCGCCGACCCGAAATCCGCTCAGGTAACAAGGCTGTTTCAGAACAAGTATACGCCGCTGTTGAACGAGGAAAATGACGCTTTTGGGAAATGTGTGCTGGCTTATCGTTTTATTGTTTCAATTATGGATTTTCTCGGATTTAAGTATGTCGGAAGAAGCGACAAAAGGCTTGAACAAATAGAACCCGAATTAGCCGAAGCAATAGCCGAAATGCTTGAAAAGGGCGACAAAGCTTCGCGGGAAAAATACCGCGAAATTCATTCACATCTACAGTTTTAGAATGTTGCAGACGCATTTTACTGCATACAGCGTTATCCACGAAGCGGATTCATTTTACTGACTACTGTACACTGTAAATTGTATACTTGCAAGTACCCCCCCCGTATTGACAAACAGGTTTTCTTGTGTTATAATCAAAAAAGCGTTTGTAAAATAAAATTGAAAGGAAAAACAAATGGCTTTATCTGTAAACAATATTGTCAAAAAATACGGCAGTTATACAGCTGTTGACGGGCTTTCATTTGAAATGACAAGTCCTGGCGTTTTCGCGCTTCTGGGAACAAACGGCGCGGGAAAAACAACGTCAATCCGCATTATACTCGGTATGCTGGCTTCCGACAGCGGCACGGTAAAATGGGACGGAAAAGAACTTCTCGCGGCATATATGCCCGTGGGGTATTTAGCTGAAGAGCGCGGACTTTATCCGAAATACAAGATTTATGACCAGCTGACGTATTTTCTAAAACTGCGCGGAATGACGGGCAATACCGCCAAAAACGCCCTTGACTACTGGTTTGAACGCCTTAATGTGACCGAACACAAAAACAAGCGCGCAGATCAGCTTTCTAAGGGCAATCAGCAGAAAATCCAGCTTATAGCCGCTCTTGCGCCAAATCCCGAACTTATCATTCTTGACGAACCGCTTTCGGGACTTGATCCCGTGAATGCGGAACTCTTCAAAAGCGTTATACGCGAGGAAATCAAGAAGAACAAGTTTATCATTATGTCATCACACCAAATGACGACAATCGAGGAGTTTTGCCGCGATATTGTCATAATGAACAAAGGCAAAACGCTTTTGCAGGGCAACCTCAACGAAATAAAAAAGGGCTACGGGCGCGTTAAACTCACCGTAAAAGCCGAGGGCGATATACGGAAAATGGCTGAAGAATGCGAACTTTCGGTTACGGAAGATACCCCAAACGGCACATCGTTTAATGTAAAAAGCGAAGAACAGGCTCACAGACTGCTGAATATGATAATCAACAGCAAGATACCGCTTATAAAATACGAACTGCGCGAGCCGACTTTAAACGAGATATTCATTGAAAAGGCAGGTGGCACAAGTGAGGACTAAAGGCTGGCAGAATGTTTTAACGTTCACTCTTATTCAGCATATCAAGACCAAATCGTTCATAATAGGCACTATCGTCACCTGCGTTATACTTTCGGCTGTCTGCGTGCTTACAAATCTTCTGCCTGTTATGCTTGGCGCGGACGAAGCGATTGATGACATGGTAGAAAATTCGGGCGATACCTATAAGGATTTTGAGAGCATTTATGTCATTGACGAAACAGGATTGCTTACAGATGAAGATTTTGCAGAAGCAAACAAACTCGGCGCGCTGATGTCGAAAACCGACAAGGACGCTGACAGCCTTGTTGACGAGTTGTCGGTAAAGGAAACGGCGGAAGCGCTTGTAAAGCTTACCGAAATCAAGGATACCGGCAAAATCATCAGCTACTCGGCGAATGTTTACTATTCCGAGGGAAGTAACTCCGAAAGCGCAAATTCACTTTCAAGCCTTGTGTATATGCTTGTTGACAAAAGGCGAATGGCGAATTTAGGCGTTTCGGAGGAAGATTATGAAAAAACGCTGATAGACGTAGAATGTACGGCGCTTAAGGCAGGCTCACAGCAGGTGGATATGTTTACAAGCCTTATAAACTACATTGTACCGCTTATTCTTCCGTTGATTTTGTTTATTCTTATCTTCGCATACGGTCAGACTGTCGCGCAGTCGATAGCTACCGAAAAAACAAGCCGTGTTATGGAATTACTGCTTGTATCGGTAAGACCGCTCGCAATCGTTATAGGAAAAGTCCTCGCTATGGGGATAGTAAGCTTTGGTCAGGTGGTGCTTGTAAGTACGGTCGGCGCAATCAGCTTTGCAGCTTCTGCGCCTTTCGGAATACTCGGTAAAATGACAGGCATTTTAGCAAATACGGATATTATGAATTCCGCGGGAGAAGCGGCGGCGCAGGCGGGAGTTTCGCTTGATGAAATAGAAACCGCAAAGGCAATAGGCGAACTTTTCAAAAACTTCACCCCGCTTAATATAATTCTTATCTGCGTTATATTCATTCTGGGGTTTTTATTCTACTCGCTTATCGCGGCGCTTGTGGGCGCGTCGGTTTCGAGAATGGAAGATTTGGCAATGGCAATGCAGCCGTATTCGTTTATGGGTATACTCGGAATGTACCTTGCGTATTGCCCCGTTATTTTCAACGCTGAAAGCCTTTCGTCGGGCGTTGTTGAAATCAATCCCGTACAGATGTTCTCGTACTATTTCCCGCTGTCAAGTCCGTTTGCACTGCCGGGCGCTATACTTCTAGGAAACTTCAATACTGTTCAGTCAATAATAGCGGTGGTGATACTGGCGGCGTTTGTGGTGCTTATAGCGATTGTTGTAAGCAAGGTTTACGAGGCTATAATTCTCCACAACGGCAACAGAATTAAATTCGGAGATATACTGAAAATGGCGGCAAGAAAATAATGTCAGACTGTATAAAAAGTCCAACCTCAGGCTGTCGAGAAAGCCTCAGATGCACGCATTATGCGCTTGCGCGCAAAACGCTGAAACGGTGCTACGGCTAGGCTTTGTGCCTGCC
>CANQOJ010000068.1 GCA_947625455.1 uncultured Clostridia bacterium
CCTACGCGCATTATGCTTGAGTATAACGGAATGTGGAGCCTTAGGGATATGGCTGAAAAAGCTCCGAAAAACTGGATATTTTATCAGATATTTATGTTTATCGACCACACAAAGTTTGATATGTATATAAACAATATGCGTCAGCTTTTGTCTGATAATATCGCGGTTGCGGACGTTGTTATCTTCAATCGCTGCGAACAGGGAAAAGTTGACAAAAAGCGCCTGCGCAGAGTAATCAAGCCGTTAAATCCGCGCATTGATATGATGTTTGAGTATATGAACGGCGAAGTTGAACAGGGATTTCAGGGCGACGACGAAATGCCGTTTGATGTAAACGCTGATCCTATCGACATTGTTCATGATGATTTCGGGCTTTGGTATGTCGACATAATGAGCAATTCAGCGCGCTATAACAACCGAAATATCAAAGTACGCGGAATGGTTTTCAGAGCAAAAAATGTTCCTAAAGGATATTTCGTGATTTCAAGAAGAGCCATGACCTGCTGTGCAAACGATATACAAGTGGTAGGGATACTTGTTAAATGCCCTGATGAAAACAAGCTGAAAGACGGTGACTGGGTAGAAGTCACAGGCAAAATTGTCGGTGAAAAGCAGGAAGTATATAGAGGGGTAGGACCTGTTATTCTTGCAAAAGCTGTAAATCCTACCGAAAAAGCCGACAGTGAACTTGTATATTTCAACTAAGAGAACAACTATGGACAAAATATTTACAGTCAGACTTTCAGAGGATAAAAATGCAGTTGAGATAATAGACCAGACGCTTTTGCCGAATGAAGTAAAGTATCTTCGCCTTGAAACCGCAGAGGCTGTTTTCGAGGCAATAAAAGAACTTCGCGTGCGCGGTGCTCCTGCAATAGGAATTGCCGCGGGATTTGGAATGTATGTCTGCGCGAAAAAACTCGGAGAAAATGATTTTTACGGCGAATTAAATAAGCTCGGAAATTATTTCATCTCGTCAAGACCAACAGCGGTAAATCTTTCCCATGCTGTTGAGCGTATGCTTTCGGCGGCAAAGGGTGCTGATAAAAAATCAGCGTTACCTTTGCTTTATGAGGAGTGTACGAAAATCTATGACGAGGACAGGCAGATGTGCAGAGCAATTTCCGAATACGGACTTACTCTCGTAAATGACGGCGACGGCATTTTGACGCACTGCAACGCGGGTGCGCTTGCCGCGTCGGAATACGGCACGGGGCTTGGCACGCTGCTTTTGGGAAAGGAAAAGGGATATAACTTTCACGTTTTCAGCGATGAAACGCGTCCGCTTTTGCAGGGCGCAAGGCTTACAAGTTTTGAACTTAATCACGCGGGCATTGACGTTACGCTTATATGCGACAACGCCGCGTCGCTTTTAATGTCGCAAGGCAAAATCAACGCTTGCTTTGTCGGCTGTGACAGAGTAGCCTCAAACGGCGATACCGCAAACAAGATAGGCACACGGTCTGTTGCGATAAACGCAAAGTACCACAATATCCCGTTTTACGTTTTCTGCCCAAGTTCTACAATTGACTTCAACTGCGAAAACGGCGAAAAGATAATTATTGAAGAACGCGACAGCAGTGAAATAAAGACAAAGTTCTTTGAAAAGCCTGTTGCCGAAAATGAAGTAAAGTGCTTTAATCCCGCGTTTGACGTAACGCCCGCAGAACTTATAACGGCGATAGTCACGGAAAAGGGGATTTGCCGTTATCCGTATACAAATTCGTTAAAGAAACTTTTCAGCTGATAATTGAGGAGAGATTTTATGAAACTGCGCTTTTACAACGCGAAAATTCTCACAATGGAGAATGAAAACATCATAAACGGTGAACTCTGCACTGACGGCGGTTTGATTTCCTATGTCGGCAGTGAAAAGCAGGACGGCAAATTTGACCGTGAGATTGACCTTTGCGGAAATCTGATAATTCCCGGCTTTAAAAACGCGCATACCCACACCGCTATGACGTTTCTGCGCTCGTTTGCGGACGATTTGCCGCTTAACGACTGGCTTTATGAACAGGTTTTCCCGCACGAGGCTAAACTTACGGAAGAAGCAATTTACGTTTTCACTCAGCTTGGCAATATGGAATATCTTACAAGCGGCATAACATCAAGCTTTGATATGTATTTCAAACTCCCAAGCTATGCTAAAGCAAATACCGATATGGGTTTCAGGACGGTAATCTGCGGTTCAATAAACGATTTCGGCGGTACGGTTGAGGGCATTGAGGAAGAATACAACACCTACAACAGCTACAACCCGCTTATTTCATATCAGCTTGGATTTCATGCGGAGTATACCACAAAGCTTGAAACGCTTGACGGACTTGCAAAGCTTGCGCAGAAGTACAAAGCGCCTATGTTTACTCACAACAGCGAAACGAAAGCGGAAGTTGAGGGCTGTATTGAGCGCCATAAAATGACTCCTACTCAGCTTTTTGACAAGCTGGGAATGTTTGAATACGGCGGCGGAGGATTTCACTGCGTTTGGTTTGACGAGCGGGATATGGAGATTTTCCGCGATAAGGGCTTGTATATGGTGACAAATCCTGCGTCAAATCTGAAACTTGCAAGCGGAATTGCGCCGATTTGCGAAATGAAACGTCACGGCATGACGAATTTCGCAATAGGCACAGACGGCGCGGCGTCTAACAACTGCCTTGATATGTTCAAGGAAATGTTTCTTGTCGCGGGATTGCAGAAAGTCAAGGAAAACGATGCGGCGGCGTGTCCTGCGTTTGGAGTGCTTGAAATGGCGACAAAAGGCGGCGCGAAAGCTATGTGTCTCAATGACTGTGATGTTCTTGCGGCAGGAAAATGTGCGGATCTGGCAGTTATCGACCTTGCACAGCCGAATATGCAACCACTGCACAACATTGCGAAAAATCTCGTTTATGCGGGTTCAAAGCAAAATGTAAAAATGACCGTTATTGACGGGAAAATTCTGTACGAGGACGGAAAGTTTTTGACTGTTGACGCTGATGAAATTTACAAAAGAGCGAATAAGATAGCAAGAGAAATCTGCGGGGACTGATTTACGAATGAAAATTCTTGTAACGGGCGGAACTGTATTTGCAAGCCGATTTACAGCGGAATATTTCGTAAAAGGGAATTCGGAAATGTCAAAACTTATGCCGAATGTAAAACCGCTTGAAGATGGCTTAAAACCGTCATACGAGTGGTTTAGAGACAATCGCGGTGAAGTTTTAAGAAAGAAACTGTTTGAATTTATAGAAAGTGAATTGAGAGGACAAGTGTAAAATATGCCGTTTTTACCTGTTTGCAAAGAGGATATGAAAGAACGCAGGATAGAGCGGCTTGACTTTATCTGCGTGACGGGCGACGCTTATATAGACCACCCGACGTTTGGTATTGCAATAATCTCGCGAATGATAGAAGCGGCGGGATTTACGGTTGGGATTATCGCACAGCCGATAAATGACGATGATTTCAGAAAGCTTGGAAAGCCGAAACATTGCTTTATGGTGACGGGCGGGAATATTGACAGCATGGTGTCGAATTATACCGTGGCATTGAAAAAAAGAAACGACGACGCTTATTCTCCCGGAGGAAAGGGAGGAAAACGCCCCGACAGGGCAGTGATAACCTACTGCAAGGCGTTAAAGCGTCTGTTTCCCGATGTAGAAATAGAAATAGGCGGTCTGGAAGCGTCGCTCAGGAGATTTGCGCACTACGACTACTGGAGCGACAAAGTAATGCCGTCGATTTTGGTTGACAGCGGCGCTGAACTTCTTATGTACGGCATGGGAGAAGTGACGCTTTCGGAAATGCTCAACCGCTTTAAACAAGGGCAAAAGCTCTCGGATATGCACGACCTGAGAGGCACTTGTTATCTTACAAAACCCGAAAATACACCGCTCGGCGCTGTTCAGTGCGACAGCTATGAAATAGTCAGCACAAACAAAAAAGCCTATGCCAAGGCTTGCAGAAAACAATATGACGAGCAGGACGAGGTTTACGGCAAAACAGTTATTCAGCGTCACGGGAATATGATGCTCGTTCAAAATCCTCCTCAGCGGTCTATAACTCAAAAAGAGTTTGACTATGCTTACGAATTGCCGTATATGCGGGCATATCACCCCATGTATGAAAAAGACGGCGGTGTTCCCGCAATACAGGAAATTGAGTTTTCGATAACCCATAACCGCGGTTGTTTCGGTTTCTGCAACTTCTGTTCTATCGCGCTTCACCAAGGCAGAAGAGTTCAGACAAGAAGCGAGGAATCGGTTATAAGAGAGGCGGTCATGCTGACTGAAAAACCGAACTTCAAGGGTTATATACATGACGTAGGAGGACCAACCGCGAATTTTCGTCAGCCGTCCTGCGAAAACCAGCAAGAACACGGTCTTTGCAAAGGAAAAAAGTGTTTAGCGCCTACGCCGTGCAAAAACATAAACGCCGACCACAGCGATTATATTGCGCTTTTGCGTAAGCTTCGTTCAATAAAAAAGGTGAAGAAAGTTTTTATACGTTCGGGCATTCGGTTCGACTATATGATGCTTGACAAAAACACAAATTTTCTTGACGAGCTTGTCGAATATCATATCAGCGGACAGCTTAAAGTTGCGCCCGAACATGCTTCAAACAAAGTTCTCGATTTAATGGGAAAACCGCATATTGAGGTGTACGAGGAGTTTGAAAAGAAGTTTTATAAGTCAACAAAAAAGTGCGGAAAAGAACAGTATCTTGTGCCGTATCTGATGTCGTCGCACCCGGGCTGTACGCTTAACGATGCGATAGAACTTGCGCTTTTCGAGAAAAAGCACAATATACGTCCTGAACAGGTTCAGGATTTTTACCCCACTCCCGGAACGATTTCAACGGCAATGTTTTACACAGGGCTTAATCCGTATACAATGGAACCCGTTTATGTGCCGAAAACGCACGAAGAAAAGGCTATGCAGCGCGCTTTGTTGCAGTATTTCATGCCGAAAAACCGAGCGCTTGCTGAAAAAGCGCTTATTATTGCAAAACGCCGTGATTTGATAGGCACAGGAAGCGAGTGTCTGATACCGCCCGACAAAACTCGGAATATCCCCGAAAGGAAAGATAATGGCAAGAAGAAAACCCAAAAAGCGAAAAACAAGCGTTAAAAAAATCTACAAAAAGGTAGTTCAGGCGGCGCTGCTGATTATTGTTGCGGCAGCGCTGTTTTTCTTTGTCAACGACAAGTATTTGCATATTAACGGCATACCCTCGACAAATGACATAATCATATTCTTTGGCGGGGGAGTAAAACCTCTTATAATACCAAAGGAAAACGAGGCTGCGGTGCATTTTATTGACGTTGGACAAGCCGACTGCGAACTTATTGTCACGCCGAATTACAACATTCTGATAGACAGCGGTACTGGAGAGGATATGGGAAACATTATGGGTTATCTGAATTTCCAGAAAATCGAAAAACTTGACCTTGTAATCTGCACCCACCCTCACGCCGACCATATAGGCGGTATGTACAAGATACTTATGAACTATAAAGTCGATAAGATGATAATGCCGAGAATACCTGCGGATATGGTTCCTGATACGGTGAATTATCTGAAAATGATGGCTGAAACGGAGATAAACAAAATTGATGTTCAGTATGCCGAAGTCGGTGAAAAGTATGTCATAAGCGACAGTTCATATGTTGAAATTTTAGCGCCGTCAGAGGATTATTATGACGATTTAAACGACTTTTCAATTGTCGCAAAATTTGTCAACGGAGACAATTCATTCCTGTTCACGGGAGATTTAACGAGCAAAAGCGAAAAGGACCTTATGAAAACCGGAGCGGATATTGACGTAGATGTGCTGAAAGTCGGGCATCACGGAAGCGCTGGATCAAGTTCTGAAGAGTTTCTGCAAGCGGTAACACCCGATATAGCTGTGTTTGAGGTTGCTGAAATAAACTACTACGGACACCCGCGCAGCGAGGTTTTTGACCGACTTGAACAGGCAGGGTGTAAGGAATATTACTTCACGTCGCGCGACGGAAATGTGGTTATTCTTAGCAACGGCAGTGAATTAAGGGTGGAAACCGAAAATGTCTACCGCGCGGACGCGGCGTAAATGTTGTCAAATTGCATAAAAATAAGCGCCGATGTTTGATTAAAATAATTAAAAACACGTTTTTTTAATTACCGTCTTGTAGAATTAAGTAAAAAGTAGTATAATATTTTTGTCAAAAATCAATATAAAGAAAAGGAAAGTGAGCAATTTTGGTTAGAGAAGATTTGAGAAATATCGCGATAATAGCACACGTCGACCACGGCAAAACTACGCTTGTTGACGAAATGCTTAAACAGGGAGGAGCGTTCCGCGAAAATCAGGCTGTCCAGGAAAGGGTAATGGACAACAACGATATCGAGCGCGAGCGCGGAATTACTATTCTCGCAAAAAATACGTCATGTATGTACAACGGCGTTAAAATCAACATTGTCGATACTCCGGGACATGCGGATTTTTCGGGAGAGGTTGAACGTATCCTTAAAATGGTAAACGGTGTTCTGCTGTTGGTGGACAGCTTTGAGGGTACTATGCCGCAGACGCGTTTTGTTCTGCAAAAGGCGCTTGAACTCGGTCACAAGATAATTGTTGTCGTAAATAAAACAGACAGACCTGACGCAAGAAACCACGAGGTTGTTGACGAGGTTTTAGAGCTTTTGCTCGACCTTGACGCAACGGAAGAACAGCTTGACAGCCCCGTTGTTTTCTGTTCGGGCAGACTTGGCTGTTCGTCATATAACCCCGATGAAATGGGAACGGACTTTAAACCGCTGTTTGAGAAGATAATAGAGCATATCCCCGCACCTGAGGGTGATGAAAACGGAGATTTGCAGGTGCTTGTTTCGTCAATCGACTACAACGACTATGTCGGAAGAATTGCGATAGGCAGGGTAGAACGCGGAGTTATAAAACAAAATCAGGAAGTCATGGTCTGCGATTATCACAACAGAACCGCGCCGTTCAAGGCAAAGATTGTTTCCTTAAATCAGTTTGAGGGATTAAACAAAACGCCCGTTGAGAGCGCGTCTGTCGGCGATATAATCGCATTTTCGGGAATTGAGGGCGTTACGATAGGGCAGACTATTTGCTCTGTAAACAATCCCGAACCGCTGCCGTTTGTTAAAATCAGCGAGCCTACGGTTGAAATGACGTTTTCCGTTAATACATCGCCGTTTGCGGGCAGAGAGGGAAAGTATGTGACCTCGCGTCAAATCCGCGAAAGACTTTTGCGCGAAACGCTTAAGGACGTTTCATTGAGAGTTACCGACAGCGAAACAGCGGACGCTATGAACGTTGCGGGACGCGGTGAAATGCACCTTTCGATACTTATTGAAACAATGCGCAGAGAGGGTTATGAACTGTCAGTAAGCACGCCGCGCGTTCTGTACAAGGAGATTGACGGGGTGAAGTGCGAGCCTGTCGAACGGGTAATTATAGACATTCCGGAATCTGCTGTCGGCTCGGTAATGGAGAAAATGGGGCAGCGCAAGGGCGAAATGGTTGAAATGCACCCTGTGGGAAGCCGCACAAGGCTTGAATATCTTGTGCCGTCAAGAGGACTTTTCGGTTACAGGAGCGAATTTCTCACCGATACAAAAGGCGAGGGCGTAATGAACACAATTTTCGACAGCTACAAGCCTTATTTCGGTGATATAGCAAGAAGAACAGTAGGCTCTCTTGTAGCATGGGAAACAGGAACGGCGGTTACTTACGGACTGTTCAACGCACAGGAACGCGGAACATTGTTCATTGACGCGGGAGTTGAGGTCTACGAGGGCATGATTGTCGGCGTTTCGCCTAAAGCAGGCGATATTGTCGTAAATGTCTGCAAGAAAAAACACCTCACAAACACTCGCGCGTCAGGCTCTGACGACGCACTGCACCTTATTCCGTGCAAGCAGATGAGCCTGGAGGAAAGCCTTGAGTTCATACAAGATGATGAACTTGTTGAGGTAACTCCGAAGAATATCCGCCTGAGAAAGGTAATTCTTGAACGCGACCTTAGACTTAAAGCTGAGGCAAAACTGAAGAAGTAATTTAATGACCGAAATAACTGTAAAGAAGAATGACGCGGGACAGCGCGCTGACAGGTTTTTATCAAAAGCCTACCCCAATCTGAAAACAACGCTTGTCTGCAAGCTGATGCGGAAAAAGCGCATAAAACTGAACGGCGCTAAGGCTGAACCCAACACCATACTTAAAGAGGGCGACGTGTTCAGATTTTACCTCAGTGATGAACTGCTGTCGAAAAAACAACGCATACAAAACGACATTTCCGCGGAAATAAACGTAATCTACGAGGACGAGAACATCATTCTCTGCGACAAACCATGCGGACTTATCGTTCACGAGGACAGCGAGGGGACAAATGATACGCTTATAAACCGCGTATTGCGCTATCTTGAAGAAAAGGGCGAGTATGATCCCGAAAACGAGCAAAGCTTTGTTCCCGCGCTTGTAAACCGAATTGACCGAAACACAAGAGGAATAGTTATAGCTGCAAAAAACGCCGAGGCATTGAGGATATTAAATCAAAAACTGCGCGACAGGGAGGTTGAAAAGCTGTACTTGTGCGCAGTTTTCGGAAAGCCTGTGCCGAATGAAGCGGTGCTTACGGCATATCTGAAAAAGCTTTCCGATGAAAACCGCGTTGTTATTTCCGACAGCCCGAAGCAGGATTTCCTTACGATAAAGACAAAATACCGCGTGATAGACAGCAGGGGAGACCTGTCGCTTGTTGAAGTCGATTTGCTTACGGGAAGAACGCATCAGATACGCGCGCATTTTGCGCATATAGGCTGTCCGCTTCTTGGCGACGGGAAATACGGCGACAACGCGCGGAACAGACAGTTTAAGGCAAAAACACAGGCGTTGTGTTCATACAAGCTGACATTTAAATTTACAACAAACGCGGGTGTTCTTGAATATCTCAACGGGAAAGAGTTTCAAATCGAAAATCCCGAAAGTTTATGGTTTATGAAATATTTTGACAACGACGAAAAACAAGTTTAAGTCTTATGAAAAATCTAATAAACACAGTTTGCTTTTGTGCATAATTTACAAAAATAAGCCGAAAAAGTTTACACTTATCGTTACATAAATTTTCCTAACTTACTTGATAATTTTGGGAAAATTTAGTATAATATTAGGTGATAGAAATTATCAAATTTTTAAATTTCAGGAGGAATATTCCAATGGCAGTTAAAGTTGCAATCAATGGTTTCGGTCGTATCGGACGTCTTGCTTTCAGACAGATGTTCGGCGCGGAGGGTTATGATGTTGTCGCTATAAACGACCTCACTAAGCCTTCTATGCTCGCTAATCTTCTGAAGTATGATACCGCTCAGAAAGGTTACTGCGGTGTTATCGGCGAAAATCTTCACACCGTTTCCGCAGACGACGAGGCTAACACTATCACAGTTGACGGCAAGACGCTGAAAATCTACGCTGAAAAAGAAGCAAAGGATCTTCCTTGGGGACAGCTCGGCGTTGACGTTGTTCTTGAGTGCACAGGTTTCTACTGCTCTAAGGAGAAGTCAATGGCTCACATCAATGCAGGCGCAAAGAAAGTTGTTATTTCAGCTCCCGCAGGCAATGACCTCAAGACCATTGTTTACTCTGTAAACGAAAAGACACTTACAAAGGACGATCAGATTATCTCTGCTGCGTCATGTACGACCAACTGTCTTGCTCCTATGGCAAAGGCTCTTAATGATTATGCTCCTATCCAGAGCGGTATCATGAGCACAATTCATGCTTATACGGGCGACCAGATGATTCTTGACGGTCCTCACAGAAAGGGCGACCTCAGAAGAGCAAGAGCAGGCGCTGCTAATATCGTTCCCAACTCAACGGGTGCTGCTAAGGCAATAGGACTTGTTATCCCCGAACTTAACGGCAAACTTATCGGTTCTGCACAGCGTGTTCCTGTGCCCACAGGTTCTACTACTATCCTCACAGCTGTTGTTAAGAAAGCTGATGTTACTAAGGAAGCTATCAACGCTGCTATGAAAGCTGCTGCTTCAGAGTCTTTCGGCTACAACGAGGATCAGATCGTTTCTTCTGATGTAATCGGTATGAGATTTGGTTCTTTGTTTGACGCTACCCAGACAATGGTTTCCAAGGTTGGCGACGACCTTTACCAGGTACAGGTTGTTTCTTGGTATGACAACGAAAACTCGTACACATCTCAGATGGTAAGAACTATTAAGTATTTTGCAGAGCTTTAATTTGCGAAATAAATAAGAATTGACGGCATTCCTTTTGGAGTGCCGTCATATTTTATACATAAAAAAATTAACCCTCGGTTTATAACCGAGGGTTCAGCGTGTATAAAAAGCCAAATTTCAGACTGTATAGAAAGCCCCAGATACGCGGAAGCGGTGCTGCGGCTAGGCTTTGTGCCTGCCCGCATTATCCGCCTGTGGCGGAAAACG
>CANQOJ010000069.1 GCA_947625455.1 uncultured Clostridia bacterium
ATTGTTCATATTGAAAGCGGTTCAATGAACTACGCCATGTCTATACTTAAATCAGCGGACGGCGATCCCGATTCATGCAGGAGATACACCTTTGCATACTCAAACCCCAAAAGCGGTACGGGCAGTTTTATCCATACCTACGCGGGAGATGAAACAAACGGCAGACTTCCGAGTTTTGAGGGCGAGCCGAAAGCGCTTGAAATTCCCGAAATGAGCCTTGATGATTTCACGGATTTAGTTTGGACAAATCTTAATGCCGACAACAAAGTATCGCTCTTCACGCGTTATATTGACATAACCACGGGAAAATTCGACAGCAGAATTGTCAACAAAAATAAGTGAGGTTATATTATGAGCGAGTTTAAATATCACCCGTACCCCGTTTCCACGGGCGCGTTTATGCATGATAAAACGGTACAGTGTTATTGCTGTAAAGAACAAACGGGCATTTATTACACAGGTCCGTTTTACTCGGAGGAAAACGTTGATTTCCTCTGTCCTAAGTGCATTTCGAGCGGATTTGCGGCGGAGGTTTTTGACGGCGTATTTCAGGACGAGGCCTGTACGGATAAGGTTTCCGATCCCGCAAAACTTGACGAGCTGATACATAGAACGCCCGGTTATCACGGCTGTCAGCAGGAATACTGGCTTGCGTGCTGTGACGATTTCTGCGCGTTCAGAGGCTGTGTCGATTGGGAAATACTCGAAGAACTCGGCATAACAAAAGAAGTTGAGGAAACCTACCGCAGCGATGTCTGTATGCTTCCTTTTGAACAGGCGAAAGAGATGCTTCAAAACGGCGGGGAGGGTTATCTTTTCAGCTGCCTGCACTGCGGGAAATATTATCTGTACATCGACGTTGACTGAGGTGTTTTATGGAACTTATCTGCAAGGCAAGCGCGAAATATGCGCCGCTGATGAACGAAATATGCGAACCGCTTTTTGAGATGTTAAGACAACATTCTGCGCTTGAAAAAGAGATTTTCGAGCGTAACGAACAGCTTAACATTGAAAAGGAAAAGGCGGGCATTCCATCGTATCAAACCGCTCCCGGCTGGAATGAACTAATGGCGGAGTACAGCGAAAGACTTCGCGCATTACTCGAAAAATACTGCACGGAAAATCAGCTGTCGCGCGGTTTCGGAGTAAGTTACGGCGAACCGCAGGAGTTTGGCTATGTAAACGGCGATTGTTTGGCGAAATTTAAAATGCGAAGTGCAGACAAGGCAATTGTTGAATTTCATTATGAAATGGGCGGGCTTAAAGAAAAGCATAAATTCGTAATGAAGCCTGTTGACGGGAAATGGCTGCTTGACGGGCTGTATTACGGTTTTGAAGGCAAAAACAGTTGGAATATCCATAGTTTTTAAGGAGGACAATATGAACGAACTTGAACTTAAATACGGCTGTAACCCAAATCAAAAGCCGTCAAGAATTTTTATGGCAAACGGCAAAGACCTGCCGATTGAGGTACTTAACGGCAGACCGGGCTATATCAACTTTATGGACGCATTCAACGGCTGGCAGCTTGTAAAGGAACTGAAAAAAGCAACGGGAATGCCCGCCGCAACTTCTTTCAAGCACGTATCTCCCGCGGGCGCGGCAATAGGGCTTCCGCTTTCGGAAACTTTGGCGAAGATATACTTTGTCGACGATTTGGGCGAACTTTCACCGCTTGCCTGCGCATATGCAAGAGCAAGAGGCGCTGACAGAATGTCAAGCTACGGCGATTTTATCGCATTGTCTGACGTCTGCGACGCGTCAACCGCAAGAATAATACAGCGCGAGGTATCTGACGGCGTTATCGCTCCCGGGTACGACAATGACGCTCTTGAAATCCTGAAATCCAAGAGAAAGGGAACATATAACATAATAAAGATAGATCCCGATTATATTCCCGAACAGCTGGAAAGAAAGCAAGTTTTCGGCGTTACTTTTGAACAGGGAAGAAACGAACTTGTGATAAACGACGAGCTTTTCGCAAATATCCCTACCAAGAATAAGGATATTCCGAAATCAGCGCGAGACGACCTTGCGCTTGCGCTTATAACGCTTAAATACACGCAGTCTAACTCTGTTGCTTACGCTCTGGGCGGTCAGGCGATAGGCATAGGCGCGGGACAGCAGTCGAGAATACACTGCACGCGCCTTGCGGGTACAAAGGCTGACAACTGGTATTTAAGGCAGTCGCCCACGGTTATGGACTTGCAGTTTGTTGACGATATTCGCCGTGCCGACAGAGACAACGCCATTGACCTCTACATAGGAGAGGACTATATGGACGTGCTTGCCGAGGGCGCATGGCAGAAGATATTCAAGGTAAAGCCCGAAGTGTTCACGCGCGAGAAAAAGCGCGAGTGGCTTGACACCATGAAAGGCACGGCTTTAGGCTCTGACGCATTTTTCCCGTTTGGCGACAATATAGAGCGCGCTCACAAGAGCGGAGTTCAGTACGTTGCACAGCCCGGAGGTTCAATCCGTGACGACAACGTTATTGAAACCTGCGACAAATATGGTATTGCTATGGCATTTACAGGTATCCGCCTTTTCCACCATTGATAATATTTCAGACTGTCGATAAAGCCCCATCTGCGTCGTCAGCAACAATGCAACAGCCACAAAGGCTAGTTGCATTATTGCTTCCTAGCATCTGGGACCTTCTCGACAGTCTGAGATTGTGCTTTTAATACAGTTTTAATATGGCGTATCGTTATTTTAAAAGCGGCGGAACGTTTCGCCGCTTTTTGAAGTTGCTTAAAGGAGAAGCAAATGCGCAATCTGAAAGTATTTATTTCCTATAACGGCGCGGAATATCACGGCTTTCAGCGTCAGGAAAACGCGCTTACCGTGCAGGAGGTTGTCGAAAACACAATAGGAAAACTTCTGAAAATCGAACCGCCCGTCATTTTCGGCTGTTCAAGGACAGACGCGGGAGTTCATGCAAGGCGCTTTTGCTTTAACGTGAAGATTGAAAACAATATCCCCTGTATGGGCTTTGTAAAGGGAATGAACACCATTTTGCCCGAAGATATTGCGGTTTTGTCCTGCGAGGAAGCGGAGGAGGATTTTAACGCAAGATTCTGCACAAAAGCAAAGGAATACGTTTATCTTATAAACAACAAGCCCGCGCGTGATGTTTTCATGCGAAAACTTGCGTATCATTACCCGCATAAGCTTGAAATTGAGAAGATGCAGCAAGCCGCAAAGCTTTTTGTCGGAGAACATGATTTCGGGGCATTCTGTCGCTCAGAGGGCAGAAAACGCGTGAAATCAACTGTACGCACGGTATACTCCGTTTCTGTTGAGGAAAACAGCGGGTTTGTTGAAATAAAGATAAAGGGCAGCGGATTTTTATACAATATGGTTAGAATTATAACGGGAACGCTTATTTATGTAAGCGAGGGGAAACGTTCATGCGAGGATATAAAAACCGCTCTGGAAACGGGAAACCGCCTGTTTGCCGGAATAACTTTACCGCCCGACGGACTTTATCTTAACGAGGTTTATTATTAAGCACTTGACTTATGGGGTATGTTTGTGTTATAATAAAATGTGAATGATTTACAGTAAATTTTTGCTGTAAATTTATGGCAAATTTTAACTTTGTATTTAATTAAAGAAAGTACGTTATGAAAAAAGCTGCTTTGATTTTGAGCATAATATTTACGGTTTTGACATTTTTAGGCGCGGGATATGTTATTTATAACGGCGGAAGAGTGAATGCGGGGTATGCTGTTGTGCCGATGGTATTTGCTCTTGCTGGCTTTGTCTTTTACAGAAGCAGAAATACCCGCTGATAAAGGCTTTTGGGGAAAAGGCGGTGATTTTACGGACAATAAAGTTGACTTGCAAAAAGTCGTAAAGAAAAAGAAACAAAGAAAACTGATATTTAAAACGGCAGTTTTTCTGCTGATAGTGCTTATAATCGTATTTGTAGCGTTAAACTGGAAGAAAATAATCGAGCCTTTCCGTGACGCGGGGCTTTCTTTGGGAAAAGGCGGATTTCCGATAACCTTGCCGGGAAGTGCGACATATGTAATGGACAGCATGGGCGACAACCTTTACCTGCTTACTGATACATATTTCTACACATTTAACACCGACGGCGCGCAGATTGCGGGCATACAGCACGGATTTCAAAATCCGAGCATTACTTCGGGCGAAAAACGTGCGCTTGTTTACGATAAAAACGGAAAAGGCTTTAAGGTGTATTCAAGAAGCGCGGAAGTCAGCTCCGAAACTTTGGAGGACACGATTGTTTTCGCTGAAATGGGAAAAAATGAACATTTCGCCGTCATAACGACTGCCGCGCGGTATTTTAACTACCTGTATGTTTTCAATGACGAGGGAAAACAGGTTTTCAGATATGCTTCTCCTACCGAGAAAATAATGCAGGCATGCTTTTCGGACAACGAGAATTTTGTATATATATCGGCTGTGGGAGAGAAAAACGGCGAGCTTGAAAGCAGAGTTTTGTGCTTTGATATTACAAAAGAACAGGACGCGGTGTGGAGTGAAAATATAGGGAATGTACTGCCGTATTCGCTTGAATATTGCAGCGACGGGGTATACTGTGTAACGGAAAAAGGCTCGGTTTTGCTTGATAAGTCAACAGGCGAGCGATTAAAGGAAAACTCTTTTTCCGAGAATGTGACGGGAATAAGCAAAACAGACGGCGCAAGGTACATATTTTTCCGCGATACCGCGCTTAACGGGCAGACGGCTGTAATATACGACAGCGACCTTGCTTCTCAAAACTCCAGGTCTTTCAGCAATATATCTTCATATGATATAAGCGGCGGGGTTTTGTATGTGCTTTCGGGAAACAAGCTTTACGCTTATTCAAACTCGCTTAATGATGAAAAGGAATACAGTCTTGACGACGACTATTCTGATGTAAAGATAATAGGCAGATGCGCGTATCTTCTGGGTTACAATACAGTAGGACGAATAGAACTTTAACGGAGAACAAAAATGGGACAACAATTTGCGTTTATATTTGACATAATCGTTATAGCGATTATTCTGGGGCTTACGTTTGCGGGAGCAAAAAAAGGCTTTGCAAAGGTAATTCTGGAAATGACCGCAACGATAATAGCGGTTTTCTGCGCAATGGTATTCAGTGAGCCTCTTGCACAGCAGATTTATACAAGCTTTGTAAAACAGCCCGCTGAGGAGTTCATTGATGAAAACGTTGAGAAATTCGAGGAGTTTTTAAATGTTGACTTTTTCAGCGGAAGTGAACTTGATTTCGATAAGGTCAAAATCGACGGGGAATATGTCGAAAATTTAAATCCCGACTTTGCGGGGACAAATACAGCGGTAATAGACCTGTCAAATTCCGTGACAGACCTGTCTCAGACGGGACTTGAAGAGGTGGATTTGTCGTTTTTCGGCATAGAAAAAGGCACGGATTTGTCGGAAGTTTCGGTGAAAACCATAGAGATTTCAGCTGACGACATGAAAAATTACGGCGCGGGAATGATAATTTCGGCTGAATATATAGCGTCATGCTTTGTAAAAAGCGGAGCGGCGGAGCCGCTGGGAGATTTGCTGGGAGAACTTTCAAAGTACCTGCCCGCCGATTTCTCGCAAAGCGCGTCGGGAGTTACGGTTTCAGCGGCAAGAGGAGTTCTGCTCTCAATGCTGAAAACGAAATCAACCGCAAAATCCGCTGTTATGGACGGCTTGATTGAGCCAAACTGCATAATGGCGATACGGACGATTTTGTTTATAATCATTTTCGCCGCTGCAATGGTTATACTTAATATTGTGATAAATCTTGCGGGGATTTTGAATAAAGTGCCCGTATTAGGAGAAGCAAACCGCTTTTTAGGCGGTGCGGCAGGATTGCTTGAGGGAGCGTCAATTGTGCTGATAGTCTGCATAATAACAAGACTTATCGTGTCGCTCAGCGGTCCTGATGTTATACTGTTCAATGAAACGTCAATAGACAGCACATTTTTATTCAAGCATATTTATAATATGGAACTTATTAGTTTTTGACAAAGGCAAGGTGATTATTTATGATGTTATGTTCACGCTGTAAAAAACGCCCGCCCGTTATATTCTTTACGACTATGAACCACGGCGAGAGAAAGAACGAGGGTTTGTGCCTGCAGTGTGCGAGCGAATTGCATCTTCCGCACATGAAAGAACTTCTGGAAACATGGGGAGGATTTAACGCTGACGACCTTAAAAATTCCGAGGATATACAAAGCGCGTTTGAGGAGGCATTTGACGAGAACGGCGCAATAAACGCCGACACACTTTATCAGTTGTTCGGAATGAAAGACGATAAGTCAGACGGCGACAGCGATACTCCCGAAAGCGAAGAAGAGGAAGAAACCGAAAATTCCTCCGACAGCGACGACGATCTCTTTGAAAGAGGAGGAGCGGGGACAATGCCGAATTTTCTCAAAAACCTTTTCGGCAGTTCCGACAACTCCAAAAAAGAAGAATCCGAAGAAGAGAAAAAGTCCAGAAAAAAGCAGGAAAAACCCGATAAAAAGCGCAAATGCCTTGAAACATTCTGCACAAACCTCACGCGCAGGGCGAAAGAGGGCAAGATAGACAGGATTGTGGGACGCGAAAAGGAGATTTACCGCGTTTTGCAGATATTGTCGCGCAGGACGAAGAACAATCCTTGCCTTATAGGCGAACCGGGAGTTGGTAAAACCGCAATTGCCGAGGGGATTGCGCTGAAACTTGCGAGCGGTGACGTTCCGTTCAGACTTCAAGGAAAAGAACTTTATCTGCTCGATTTAACGGCGCTTGTCGCGGGCACACAGTTCAGAGGTCAGTTTGAAAGCAGAATGAAGAACCTTATCGACGAGGTAAAGAACGCGGGAAATGTAATGCTGTTCGTAGACGAAGTGCATAATCTGGTAGGCACGGGCGGCGACAGCGAGGGTTCAATGAACGCCGCGAATATCTTCAAACCCGCGCTTTCAAGAGGAGAACTGCAGGTAATAGGCGCAACAACGTTTTCCGAGTACAGAAAGCATATCGAAAAGGACAGCGCGCTTGAACGCCGTTTTCAGCCCGTAACGGTAAACGAACCGACAATTGACGAAACAATTGAACTGCTGGGCGGTATTAAGCAGTATTATGAAGAACATCACAAGGTGAGGGTTTCCAACGAGATATCGAAAATGTGCGTATTGTTGTCGGAACGCTATATAAACGACAGATTTCTGCCCGATAAGGCAATAGACCTGCTTGACGAAAGCTGTGCGTGCGCGTCTCTCGAAAATGAGAGCATTACCGAGTATGAAAAGCTGAAAAAACAGCTTAAAGAGCAGAGAATTGAGGAAAGCAAGATTGCCGAGGACAGCAATATCGACTATGAACGGTTAGCGAAGCTGAAAACCGAAATTGCACAGACCGAGCAGAAAATGTCAGAGGTAAAGACTCAAGCCGAAAAAGCCGAGGTAACGCTTGACGACCTTTCAAAGGTTATAGAACTCTGGACTGGCATTCCCGCAAATAAGATAAGGGAAACCGAGTTTAAGAGAATGGCGTCGCTTGAGGACAGCCTGAAAGCAAAGATAATCGGTCAGGACGAGGCGTGCGAACTTGTAGCAAAGGCAATAAAGCGCACAAGAGTTCAGCTTTCAAACCGCCGCAGACCTGCGTCATTCATCTTTGTAGGACCTACGGGCGTTGGAAAAACCGAACTTGTAAAGGTTCTGGCAAAGGAAATGTTTGATACCGTCGATCCGCTGATAAGGCTTGATATGTCGGAGTATATGGAAAAGCACAGCGTGTCGAAAATAATCGGCTCGCCTCCGGGATATGTGGGATATGACGAGGCGGGACAGCTTACTGAAAGAGTGCGCAGAAAGCCGTATTCGGTTATACTTTTCGACGAGATAGAAAAGGCGCACCCCGATGTTATGAACATTCTCCTGCAAATCCTCGACGAGGGTAAGATAACCGATTCGCAGGGAAGAAACGTAAGCTTTGAAAACACGATAATCGCTATGACGTCAAATGCGGGTTCATCTACGGGAATGAACGGCGTAGGATTTGCAAAATCCGCAGGCGATATAAGCAAAGAGCGCGCTATGAAAGGACTGCGCGAGTTCTTAAGACCGGAGTTTATGGCAAGGGTTGATGAGATTGTCTGCTTTGAACCGCTAAGCGAGGAAAGCTACGCAAAGATAGCAAAACTTAACCTTGAAGAACTGCGCGAACCGCTTTTGGAGAAAAAGCTGGAGCTTAATATATCGGAAGATGTTTACAAGACGGTGGCGAAGAAAGCGTACGGCGGAAAGTTCGGCGGGCGCGACATAAGGCGCGTTATCCGCTCGGATATCGAGGACAAAATTGCAGAACTGCTGATTGAGCATGCTGAGGAGACGTTTAAGGCTGTTGAAATAACGGCTGACGGCGAGAATATCAAAACGGAGCTTAAAAAGTGAGCGTTGTTTTCATTACGGGCGGTACGGGAGCAATAGGCGAGGCAATCGCCGAAGAGTTTGCAAGAACAGATGATGTTGTTATAACCTACAACAGAAACGCTCAAAAGGCGCTGAAACTGTCGGAAAAGCTTAGATGCACGGCATTTGAAATGAACGCATTAAGTGAAAACTCGGTAAAAACCGCAGTAGAAAGCGCGCTGAAAGCGTTCGGGAAGATAGACATTCTTGTGAACAACGCGGGAGTTTCGCTTATAAAGCCGTTTACCGACATAACCGACGAGGAATGGCAAAACATGGTAGAAGTCAACCTCACGGGCGTTTTCAGAGTGACGAAAGCTGTTGTTTTGGGCATGATAAATCGCAAAAGCGGAGCGATAGTGAACATTTCGTCGGTGTGGGGAGTACACGGCGCGTCATGTGAAACGGCGTATTCTGCGTCAAAGGCGGGAGTTATCGGCTTTACAAAAGCGCTCGCAAAGGAATTGGGACCGTCCGGTATAACCGTAAACGCCATAGCGCCGGGAGTTATCGAAAGCCCTATGAACACTTCGCACCTTAACGAAAGCGAGTTGGAGGCATTATGCGCCGAAACACCGCTTGGGAGAATGGGAAAGCCGTCTGAAGTGGCAATTGCGGTTCGCAGCGTCGCTGAAAACAGGTTTATAACAGGGCAGGTTATAGGAGTTGACGGCGGGTTTTATTGAAAATAGCCAAAATTTTGACTTAAAAGTTGAAAAAAGTTGTGAGATAATTTTTTGGCAATTTTGCGATAATTTATTGAATTATTCGGGAAAATATTGTATAATTATTATGTTTATGAAGTAATTTTTTTAACATAAAGGAGTTTTTTATGAACAACGCGTTGGTTTTGCTGTCCGAGGGCGGCAGCGTTATCGACAGGCTTCAAGGGCTGGGAGATGCAAAAAAACAGCTTGCTGATCCCGATTACTGGAGTTCGGTCGGAATAATAGCGCTTACGGGAATACTTGTGGTTTTCCTTATCCTCGCTATACTTATTTTCATATTCTGGCTGATGGGTACGATATTTAAGGTTATGGGCAAGTCCAAAAAGGAAAAGAAAAGCGCGGCTGAAGCTGAAAAGGCGGTCGCTGCACCCGTAACGGCTCCCGAACCCGCAGAAGAAGAGGATTACGCCGATGACGAAGAACTTGTCGCGGTTATAAGCGCGGCGATTGCGGCTTATACCGAGGAAAGCTTTACGGTTAAGAGCATCAGAAAGCGCGGTTCCCGCAGTACATCAGCGTGGAGAACCGCGGGAATAAGCCAAAATACCCGTCCGTTCTGACGGCGAAAGGAACTTGAAGTATGGAAATTTTTACTGACACACTATTAAGTCTGATTGATACATCGGGCTTTGCCGCTTTCGGCTGGCAGAACGGCGTGATGATTTTGCTGTCGTTCGTGCTGTTTTATCTTGCGATTGTAAAGCAGTACGAACCGCTGCTGATGCTTCCGATAGCTTTCGGTATGCTTCTTACAAATCTCCCGCTCACGGGTTTGTATCACCCCGAATTGTGGGATCCTGCGACAAATCCGTATTTCGCGCCCGAATACGTCGAAAGCGGAGCAAATGTTCTGGTTAATTTCACGAAAGAAACAAGCCTTGACTACGGGCGGGTACTGCATGACGGCGGACTTCTCGATATGCTGTACCTCGGAGTTAAGCTTCAGATTTATCCCCCGCTGATATTCCTCGGCATAGGCGCTATGACCGACTTCGGCCCGCTTATCGCTAACCCGAAGAGCTTTTTGTTGGGCGCGGCTGCGCAGGGCGGTATCTTCTTTACATTCCTCGGCGCTTGTATGCTGAATATGACGGGAATTGCGGACTTTACGCTTAAAGAAGCGGCATCAATCGCGATAATCGGCGGTGCTGACGGTCCTACCGCTATTTACCTCACGT
>CANQOJ010000070.1 GCA_947625455.1 uncultured Clostridia bacterium
GGCTTATACAAGGTGATGTTGGTTCGGGAAAGACTATGGTTGCGGCGGCGGCGGCATACTTTGCCTGCGTAAACGGATTTCAGACGCTGATAATGGCGCCGACAGAAGTTCTCGCGAGACAGCATTTTGACACGTTTATGGAGTTTTTATCTCCGCTTGGGGTGAATGTCGGGCTTTTAAGCGGTTCGCTTACGACGGCAGAGAAAAAGGAAATCCGCAAAAAGGCTGAAAGCGGAGAGATTGAGGTGCTTATAGGAACGCATGCGCTTATTCAGAAGTCGGTGAAAATGAAGAAACTGGGGTTGGCGGTTGTAGATGAACAGCACCGTTTCGGCGTTGAACAGCGTTCTGTGCTTGCTGAAAAAGGCGCAAACCCGCATATTCTGGCAATGAGCGCAACGCCTATTCCGAGAACGCTTGCGCTGATAATCTACGGCGACCTTGATGTTTCAGTGATAAATGAAATGCCAAAAGGCAGGATACCCGTGAAAACCTATGCGGTTGACACATCATTTCGTCCGAGAATTTATGCGTTTATCAAGAAGCATATTGCCGCGGGAAAACAGGCGTTTATCGTCTGCCCGCAGGTTGAAAGCGGAGAGAAAACACCGCCCGAAAAACAGAGCGCAATTGAATATTACAACAATCTGACAAACGGAGAATTTGCGGGCATACCTACGGGACTTCTCTACGGGAAAATGAAGCAAGCCGATAAAGACGCGGTTATGGGCGACTTTCGCGACAACAAGCTGAAGTTGCTTATATCAACTACGGTTATCGAAGTCGGGATAGATGTTCCGAATGCGGTGGTTATTTTGATTGAAAACGCCGAGCAATTCGGACTTTCACAGCTTCATCAGCTGAGAGGCAGAGTAGGACGAGGCAAGGAACAGAGTTTTTGTATTCTTATGACCGACAGCAAAAGCGAGTACACAAAATCCCGCACAAAGGCTATGGTTGACACAACGGACGGCTACAAAATCGCTGACATTGACCTGAAACTCAGAGGTCCGGGCAACTTCTTCGGACGTGAACAGCACGGTCTTCCGCAGATGAAGATTGCGGATTTAGCTGATGACGCTGAACTTCTGGAGGAAATCGACAAGCTTTCGGAGAAAATTATAACCGACGATCCGTTCCTTTCGCATGACGAAAACAAAGGCTTAAAGGCTAATGTTGACGAGTTGTTTAAGAAATTTGGATAAAATAAGGGTATTTAGCAAGGGGAACAAAATACGCCAAGGGGTGGATTTAGCAAGGGGGAAACCTTTTGAAAAAGGTTTCCCCCTTGAACCCCTTTCTAAAACTTTCATTATGGCTGATGACGGTAGGGTTCTTTAGCGCATAATAGAAACACAACATTAAATCCAAAGTAACGATTACCATATAAAGTTTTTGAAAAGAAGTTTGAGGGAAAACTTTTTTCAAAAAAATTTTCCCTCAATAACGCCACCGTTTTCTTAGATTAAATGTTATTTTTCTTTTATGCGTCAAAGAACTCCACCTCCACCAGCCGTTATAGAAAGTTTTGAAAAGGGGTTCAAGGGGGAAAACTTTTTCAAAAGTTTTCCCCCTTGCGTTCTTTGTTTATCTATGGTGTCCGCTTCCGCCGCCGTGGCTTCCGCCACCACCGCCACCGCCGCCGCGGCTTCCTCCGCCTCTTGAAGAAGAATCCGTGCGGTAACTTGTGGTGTACTCGCGGATAAAGATGTCCTCACGCCGTACAACCTTTGTGTGCTTTTTATCCATATACTGCGCCGCGCCTATGGGCGCTTTTTTTGAATAACGCTTTTTTACCGACGAGGAATAGATGACAACTACGATAATCGCAATAATCAATCCTGCCATTATTGCCATGCCGTGCGTTATTATAAAATCCACAAGCCCATACCAAAATACCATTGACGGATTTCCGTACTGTTCAACCTGGCTGCAGAATGCCAAGCAGGCAAGGTAGTAATTTGCTGAACTGTAATCCTTGTAGACATTGGGCTTTGACGGCAAATCCGATTTCGGCGAGTAAGCGTCAAGCTTTGAATAAATGCTGTCGAACATGTCCTCAACCCAGCTGTCATACAGCTTGCGCCCTTTGCCCATGGTGTCTATCTCGTCATAGTCATCATAGTACTGTGGAAGATCATGCGAATTGAACAGCAGGAGTGATACCACATCGCTGTCTTTTCCGAAGTTGGTTTCGGAAAACTCTTGTAAGTATTTTTTTGAACTTAAAATCAGATTGCTTTTGCTTGTAAGGTCGGCGGATATGACAATGCCTATGTTTATCCCCACCTTTTGCGAAACCTCTGACATTTTTTCCAGAACCGCCTGTTCTTCCTCGTCTGTAAGGCAGTCGTCAAGGTCGGAAAGCACAGTGTTGTATTCCGCGGCGCTCGCTTTTATTGTCATCAGCGGTGAAAATGCCAAAAACAATGCCAGCACCACGCCGACAGCCGCCAAAAATTTCCTTTCAGCCGCCAAAGCACACACCTCCCAAAAATGTAACAATCAGAAGAATGGCTATAAATATCGCAGCCGACACAAGAAAGAGTTTCCCGCTGCTTACGGGAAGCTGTCCGAATGTAAGTCCCGTCTGACCGTTTATGACAAACGAGAAGTCCTTTCCCTTGTACTGATAGTTTAAAAACCACACGGGCAGCAGCGCGTAGACATACTGCGCTGAACGGTAGTTTGTGCTTATCCTCACGTTTTCAAGCCTTGTGTATACCTCGGCAGTCCTGCGCAGTTCAGCGTCCGCCGCCTGCCTTACCCGCTCGTCGATCCGCTTTGCGGCTTCTTCCTTGTTTACGTCATATTTTTCAGCGGGCGTACCCGACAGATACGACATTGAAAACGGCTTTATTCCCGTATAATTGAACGGCTCAATGCTTTCCATAAGCGCGTCGTCTATTCTCTTTGAGCCGTCGCACGGTACTCTTATAAATGCAAGCTCCGAAGTTCTTTCTACCCGGTATTCCTTGGTGTTGGTGTAGTGAGTATCTCCGCTGCTCCATGAACGTATCACCTTTCCGAGTGCGTCCATGTTTGCGTCAACTATCCCGCTTTTCAGCCAGTATGGAACATAAAGCTGTGAAAGGTTGCTTATCTGCGCTTCAGAGGTGAAATCGCGCGGGAGGAAAAATTTGCCTTTAGTAAACTCGTCAAACTTCGAGCGCGCCTGTTCTTTCGTTACCGAGAACGGGATAAGCACATCAGGCTTGAACTCGCCCGAAAGCCTGCCAGAAAGCACAACAGGCGTGTGGCAGAAATGACATCTGGTTGATGACGTCAGCGAGTCGCAGATAACTCCCGCGCCGCAGTTAGGGCAATTGTAGAGCGCACTCTGCCCCGTAAATTCCTCCTGCATTTCCTGTTCTTCATTGAGTTCGGGTTCGTTTTGCTCAAGGTCAACTTTCTCGTCGCGCTTTCCGAAAATCTCCTTTATTTCCTCGTCAGTAAAGGTGCTGTCGCAGTAAAAGCACTTGAACTTGCCCGAATGTGCGTCAAATTCAAGCGGAGCATTACAGTTGGGACATTGATATGTAACGGTCTGCACAGGTTGTTCCATATGTTATTTTCCTTTCATGCCTATTTTAAATTTCCGAGTACCTTTCCTATGCTGTCGTTTATCACAAGTTCCGCGCCGTTTACTGCGATATTGCTTTTGTTTATCACAACAAGGTGCTTTCCTCTGAAATATCTGACAAAACCCGCCGCGGGATATACAACAAGCGACGTGCCGCCGATTATAAGAGTATCTGCGTTTTCAATTTCGTAAATTGCTTTTTCAATATCCTCGCTCTTAAGGCTTTCCTCATACAGCACAACGTCGGGCTTTATAATTCCTCCGCAGTCACATCTAGGAATACCCGTGCTTTCGGTAATCGCCGACAGAGGATAGAATTTTCCGCATTTTGAGCAGTAATTTCTGTGAATACTTCCGTGAAGTTCAGCAACGTTTTTGCTCCCCGCCATCTGATGAAGTCCGTCAATATTCTGCGTTACAACTGCCGACAGTATTCCCTTTTTCTCCCACTGGGCAAGTTTCAAATGCGCGGCATTCGGCTTTGCGTCTTTAAATATCATTCTGTCGCGGTAAAATCTGAAGAACTCCAGCGGATTTTCAACAAAAAAGCTGTGTGAAATAATCTGTTCGGGCGGGTATTTGTACTTTTGATTATAAAGTCCGTCAACGCTTCTGAAATCGGGTATCCCGCTTTCGGTTGAAACGCCCGCGCCTCCGAAAAACACTATTCTCTTGCTGTCGTCAATTATTTCCTGTAAAGTCATATTTAATAACCTCTTTTCACATTACCGCAATTGTTTATATTTTCTATCAAAAAAGCATATTCGGGGAAATCATTTTGTATTCTTCTTTGACAGCGCTTTATGAAATCCTCTCTCAAATCGGGCGCGTCGCGCATTGCCTGCTTAGCTCCCCAAAGGTGCGTAAAACTGTCCTGCGGGAAAAACAAACGGTCTTTATCTATAAGCGTTTTCACGGGAGTTTTGGTATACTCCGCGCACATAGCGAGCATTCTCTGCTCTGCAAACACCATATATTTAAGATAATCACCGCAGTCCTTTGCATTTTTCATAAACGCTATCGACTGTGAGGTGTAAAACTCCTTGAAGTCATTGTCGGGGATATACAAAAACGCAGTGTTAAGCGGCAGGACGCTTTCGCTGAAATCGGGAATTATATGGTTTTCAGCCGAAAAAAACGAAAGTTCGGGATATATCCCCTCCGAAATGTCCTCTCTGTGAGCGGCAATTATTTCCTCTCCGAATACGGGAAGTTTCCACACGATAAAGTCCGTATCCAGCATAACAATCGGTGCGCTTGCCTTTTGCAGAGCGAGTATTTTCGCCCCCGCCCAGAACATTTTCGGGTTTATGCCGTCAATATCGTCGGGTATGCTGTCATTCACTTCATTCCAGACGCAGTTGAACCCCATTTTATCGTAAAAATCGGCGTAAAAGCTGTCGCAGTACATTGTTATCCTGCCGCCGAGTTTTCGCCATTGAAGCGCTGAAATTGCCGTGCAGTACAAGTCGAAGTCCTCTGCTTTTACCTTTTCCGCGCCCTTTGCCCTTGACGGGGCAAACGAGGAGATATGAATGGCGTTCATTATCCGTTGTCCTCGCCTAAATCCTTGAATATCATAACAAGCGCGCCGCCGAAGCCGATTATCGCAAGCGCAATTCCCACAATAAGCAAAGGCGCGAAATTACCGCCGTTATAGCTTTCAATAACAAACGGCGCGATATACTCTTCCGCATCATCAGCGCTTATTCCCAAAAGACTTGAAACCGATACTTTCAGAAACGACAGCTGACCGTCGTCAAGCTTTTTGAGCTTGCCTTTGAAGTGCATCTTTGTGTGTTGTTCGGGAGATACGTCGTCGGTTATTATCCCCTCAACTTCGCTGCGCATTTGCTCCATGCCCTCCAACTCATCACTGTCAGAGGACGAAATGCCTATAAACACGGGCGATTCTTCGTTAAATGAATACGGCATGACCATTGTGAAATATGACGCAACGATTTTTGTTTCGCCGTTTTCCTCTTTTTCCTGCTCGGCATATTTATCCCATATCCCGTATATATCGCCGCTTACTATAAGCCCGTCCTTTGCGTTGTCCTTTGTGAGCTCGGCTATATCCATTGAGCCGTCAAACGCCCCGTTTTCTCCGCAGGCGCCGACTATTATCGCTCCTATTCCGATTAACAATGCCGCGCCGAATGCTATAAACAATCCGATAGTTTTGTTCATTTTACTTTCCTGTCAAAACCTTTCTTACAACAAAAAACGCTGTACCGAGAGTTCCTATAACGGTAAGTATTATGCCCGTCACCAAATACCCTGTCGCCCCGCCGTTATTCGTGGTGCTTCTGAGGACATAAGGCGCAAGATACTTGTCCGCTTCGCTTTCTGAAACTTCGTATACGTCTGCCACATATTCTCTGAAGAAATCGAGATACTCGCCCTTTAATCGCTCAACTCTCCCCACAAAATGCGTCTGCGTGAAATCGTCCATTTCAGCACCGCTGTAAAAGTCAATGGTTTCCTGCACAATCGTATTGAACGTTTTAAGTTCATTTTCGTTTCTTGTTGCAACGGCGATAAATATTACGTTTTCTTCATCAAACGAATATTCCATAGGCATAGCGAAAAAGTGGTCTGTAACGCGCTTGTTTGTCTGCACGCCCAGCGTTTCGTCATATTCCTCCGTGTATGAAAACTCGTCCCAGAGTTCTAAAATATCGCCCTCTACAAATCTTCCTGCATACAAGTCCTTATCCGTCATTGTGCTTAAATCCGCATGGGGCTTGTTGAACTCAACCGTGCGCGAAATCCCTCTTACAAGGAACACAATCCCCATTATAAAAAGAACTCCGAAGATTACAACTCTCCTGATAAATTTAACCATACCTTTACCTTTCAATTACCAAACCATTATCTATCCAAAACCGCTATATGTTATGTATCCCATAACCATAGCCGTTGAGTTTACAGCCAAACAGGCACTCAAACATTATCCTGTCGTATTCGTCGCTTTCGGGGAAACTGCCGAAATTGCCGTTGAAACTTCCAAAAATTGCCGAAAGATAACTCGAATTGAAACTGCCGAAAATATTAAAAAATCGCGAGCCTATATTGAAAAACCTTGAACCGTATTTCATCAGATAGCTTGACATAAATTCAGCGAAACTGCCGTAAGAATAGCTTGTAGACCAAAACGAGCCGAATATACGCTCCCATTCCCATTCCCACTCGTACCAAAAGCTTGAATAAAGCCAGCTTGAAAGCGAATACGAACTGAAGCCTATATTAAGAAGAAACGACCTGAATGAATAGCTTGAAAAGCGGTAACTCCCAAAATATCCCGAATTAACAACACCCGAACCAAATTCATTCAAGGCGAAATGAAATGAATTTAAATACTTTGAGGAAATGTTCTCAAAAGATGAATTTATGCCAAATCGCGGATAACTGCCGCTTGATACGGTGCTGTCATTTTTAGCCAAGGTTTGAACTTCTTCGCCTTTGCCGAATGTTTTATATGAAACAGGCTGTCCTCCGAAAATCTCGGCAATTTTTTCTTTCAGCAACGGATCTTTCGGAGAAATGAAGCTAAGTTTCTCGGCATATTCTTTGCCGTTATGACCGTCAAGCCATTCGATAAGACTGCCCGCGGTGAAATATCCGCACAATGCCGCCAAATCGAGATTTTCGCTTATTTCCTCAGCCGAAAACACCTTTTTTCTGTTCAGCCACAAGGCACAATCCATATCACTTCACCTCCGTCCTTTATTGCACAAAATGTTGCAGAATATAAGAGCATAAATACCTAATGTAATTATATCACAAACTGCCTGAGTTTTCAACATATTTTTGTAAATATTTCTTGGAATTATACTGACAGAATCTAAAGAGCGATTATAAGTAAAGAGCGCAAACCACCCGTTACGGTGATTTACGCTCTCAAAATCCAGCATCTATAAGCGCCGAAGTAATTTTAAATTAAACGGTTGTTTTTCTCCAAGTAAATCTTGCTTAAGTCCAAACTCTAGCCTCTAACGTCTCAAAGCATTATGCGCATAGCGCATAATGCGTCTAGCTTCTAGCAGGGGTTCAAGGGGGAAAACTTTTTCAAAAGTTTTCCCCCTTGCTAAAACTACGCTTTGGCGTATCTGCCGTAATGAAAGTTTCCCCCTTGAGTACTTTGTTCCTTGGGTTACGATTATCTTTCTACGTCCGTTTTCTCAAAGGTCTTGCCGTTTGTGCTTACATAAAGTGTATCGTCATTGTATACGAAAATCACCTTGCCGTCGCTGCTCAAGCGGAGTGAGCTTACATCATTCATCTTATCGACCTTAGAGCCTTTTGAACCTCCGCTTGTCGTATACAACACATCGTCGCTGATGTAGCAGCAAACGCCTTCCGCCGTAACAACTGCGTTATCAACGTCGTCTGTTATCTTCGCTGTCTTTTCGGACTTGCCGTTTGAAAATACAAGTTCGTCATCATCATTTATCAGATATATCTTGCTAAGGTCAGCGCTTGCGCCTATGACGCCATAAATATCTCCGCCGACTTTAACAGGCTCTGCGTTTTCTTTTGTGCTGACGCTGTAAAGGTTGTCGCCTCTTGCATAAAGCACTCTGCTTCCGTCGGGAGAAAGCGCCGCGCCGCTGCTTGAACTTACAATGCTGTACTTTTCAAAGCTGTCGCCCTTAAGGTTGTATTTCTTTACGGAATAGCCGTTTGTGCCGACAAAGCTCTTGAAATCGTCAAGCTTTTCTGATGTGTACAGCGGGAACAAAGGCGCTATCGAATCGCTGTCTGCCTTTATTGCTTCCGACATTCCGGGCGCGAAATAATATGTTCCCGAATTTGTTGTGAACAATATCTTCTTTGCGTCCTTTGAAATTGACGCCATAGAACTGTAATTGCCCTTTATTTTTGTAAGGTCGTCGGTTTTTCCGCCTTTTGCGAGATAAAGCGCGTCATCTCTGCTGAATCCGTAATCGGTTTCCTTATACTTATAACCGTAAAGGACAGAAGCGTCGTTGCTGATAACCACAGTCTGGAAATTCTCGCCTGTTTTCTCAGCCTTTGAGCCTTTGAAAACGTATGTTACAACTTCATCATCTGTCCTGTCAATAAACGCCACCGCATTTCCGTCGGGTGAAACAGCGACAGACGATATTGAAACACTGCCCTCGAAATCGTCAAAAATCACGGTTTCCTTGCCGTCCTTGTAAATATACAGCCCGTCATCTGAAAGATAAACATATGCGTTCTTGTTTGCGGACATTTTGTAGTTGCTTACGCTGTCGTTAACTTCTGAAAGCTTATCGCCGCTTACGCTGTACAAAATGCCGTCATAAATTACCGCGTTGCCGTTGTAGGCATATGAAACATCGCTTCCGTCATATTCAGCGTCGGTTTTAACTGCCTTTCCGTCAATAAACAGCGCAAGGTCGCCGTCATTGTTCACCGCATAAATACTGTGCGATATTCTGTCAAAAGAGGAAGAAGAACTTCCGCCGCCTACAAGATTTGCGAAAATGACAAAGCACAAAATTATCACAACCACCAAAGCCGCGCATGCGATTATCAGTATCTTCTTATTTACGCCCGGAACAACCTTTTTAACCGCTTCTGTCGCGCTGTAAGCTACGGCGTTTGCCTTATTCAAAGCTTCTTCTCCGACAGCTTTTGCCTTGTTGGCAATATCACTGGCGGAAACGGAATTTGCTTTCGGCTGTTCGGTTTTAGTATCTTGGATAGGCTGTGCCTGCTGATTTGCTTCGTTAGCCTGTTCATTTTGAGTTGACTGTGACTGAACATTCTCCTGTGTTTCGGATTGTATTTCAGCCTTTGTTTCGGGCTGTGTTTCAATATTTGCAGTTTCGGCATTTTCAGTTTCGGGCTGTTGCTGATTTACCGTTTCATTTTCAATTTTAGCACCGCAAAATCCGCAGAAAATTGCGTCGTCGCTTATTTCCTTACCGCAATTCGGACAAAACATAATTTACCTCCATAAGTTCCTAATTCTTACAATTTCAACCAAGCGGACAATTCCGCTCAAACAATAATCATCTTTATTATACAATAATTTCAATTTTTTGTCAAGTAGTTTTTGCTAAACAATAAACCCTGCGGACGACAATATTTAAAAGGCGTATACTTGACAATCACGTTAAAAAGTGTTAAAATATAAATGAACTATTTCATTTAATACCAGAGGTAAAAAAGATGGCTTTTGATAGTAAAAAGCTTTTACTTTATGCAATAACAGATGAATTTGTAAACAATCGTTTTTCCTTGTGCGAACAGGTTGAACAGGCGCTTTCGGGCGGGGCAACCATTATACAGCTGAGGGATAAAACTCACGGTGAGGACGAAATTGTCGCTATGGCAAAGGAACTTATACCGATTTGCCATAGATACGGCGCGCCGCTTATAATAAACGACTTTCCGCAGGCTGCCGTGAAAAGCGGCGCGGACGGTGTTCATGCGGGAATTTCGGATACTCCCGTAAGCGAAATACGCAAGATGTTCGGAAGTGAACTTATCATAGGCGCTACGGCTAAGACCGTTGAACAGGCGAAAATTGCCGAAGAACAAGGCGCTGACTACATAGGAGTAGGCGCGGTGTTCCCCTCCCCGACAAAGAAGAACGCTGTAAGAATAACCGCAGAACAGCTGATGGAAATAACGTCCGCGGTAAAGATACCCGCTGTTGCGATAGGCGGGATAAACGCGGAGAATGCCCTGTCGCTTAAAGGGTGCGGCATAAGCGGGATTGCCGTTGTGTCG
>CANQOJ010000071.1 GCA_947625455.1 uncultured Clostridia bacterium
GGTTGTGCCGTTGGGGAGTTTTGCTTCAAAATAAAGTATGTTATACCCAAAGCACACAAGCAGCGCCGCCGCTAAAGCTATTCCCGTTTCAAGCGTTGCGGCTTTGTTTCTTGTCATATGAAATCCGTCCATAAATGATGAAACGACAGCTTCCATTATTGAAACCGAGCTTGTCAGTGCCGCAAAAAGCACCATTGCGAAAAACAAAATGCCTACAAATCTGCCGATACCGCCCATTGCCGCAAATACTTTCGGCATCATCACAAACAGCAACCCAGGACCTGACGCAGCCATGCCCTCGTTGCCCTCAAACGCATACACGGCGGGAATTATCATAACTCCCGCAAGGAATGCAACGATTGTGTCGAATATTTCTATGCGGTTTATTGATGTTTTCAGGTTAGCGTCGTCATGTACATAAGAGCCGTATGTAATCATTATGCCCATTGCTACGCTTAAGCTGAAAAACAGCTGTCCCATGGCGTCAAGCAATGTCGAAATAAAACTTCCGAAAGTGAGCGAAGAAAAGTTGGGTATAACAAACTTTCCAAGCCCCTGCAAGCCCGTCCTTGTCACTCCTTCTTCGTCAGTATGCGTTATCGTCAGCGAAAATACCGCGATAACCACAACAAGCACCAGCAAAACAGGCATTAACACCTTTGACATGGCTTCAATGCCGTTGTTTACACCGCGGAAAACTATAAATGCCGTTGCTGCAAGGAAAATGACCATCATTATCACAGGCTCTGCGCCGCCTGAAATAAAGTCCGTAAAATAACCGTCCTGCGCGGCGTTAAGACCGTCGCCCGTTATGAATGCAAACAGATATTTTATTACCCAGCCTCCTATCGCGCAATAATATGGCAATATTATAACAGGAACAATGCACGCAATAACTCCCAGCGGTTTCCACTTTTTACTGAGTTTTCCGTATGCCGTAAGCGGGCTTTGCTTGGTCATTCTGCCGATTGAAATTTCGGTTATCAACAGCGTAAATCCGAATGTAACCGCTAATATGATGTAAATAACAAGAAACAATCCCCCGCCGTCCTTTGCCGCAAGATAAGGAAATCTCCAGATATTTCCAAGTCCTACCGCACTGCCTGCCGCAGCAAGCACAAACCCAAGCGAGCCTTTAAAAGAATGCCGCTTATTCGATTTTTCCATAAATTACCTCCAACAACCATACCTGTTTTACAAAAGGAGCGTTGTTTGTGCGCTCCTTTTGATTATTTTACAATATCCACGCCTGAACATCAATTCCAAGAAACTTTTTATCTCTGAAACCTATGCAAATTCCCTGGTCGCCGTTTGCTTTGCAGTCGCCGTAAAACCCTATTTCGGGATAAACAAAGCCGTCCTTTGACTTAGTGATTTTGCTGATATTAACGGCAATGGCGAAGATTTTGATTTCCTTTTCAACTTGTTCCTCGGTGACGTGTTTATTTCTGCCTATATTGTCATACTCGTCATTGACATATTCGGCAATCTGCTTTCTGTAATCCTCAATCTTCACGTTTTCTATAAACCAGTTAAGGCAGGCAATTTCCTTTTCCGACAATGCGAAATTGCGAGGTTTATAATGTCCTGTCTCGTCAAACTTATTGTCGCCTGTTGAAAAGACTTCAACCTTTTTCCGCTTTCCGAAAAGTTCGATGTAAATAGAGTCATAATTGTTCAGTTGTTCAATAGGTTTCATTTTTTACCTCCTAAAATCTTGAAAAGTCAAATTTCATCATGATAATACCTTGTGATAAGTTCTGTAATGCTCTTAGCTGCGGGTTTCAAGCGAAATTCTTCATGCTCCCAAATATAAATTACGTTATCATCAGTTTCGGTGTCGTAGCAATAATAATCGCCGCAGCCGTTTGTTGCAAAGAAAATCAGCTTGTCCAAATCTTTTGCAAATTCTTCGTTTTCTTCTTTCATTTGTCTGTTCAACTTTGCGTTTTTGACAATCTCTTTTGCTGACAGCAACAGCCATTTATCGCCGTTTAATTCCCTCAGAAGATTTTTGAGTTCATTTGGAAACGCATATCCCGTTTCTTTTTCGGCATTTTTGATTTCAATTTCGGAACACGGCGGCTGAATTTTCACAAACCTATTATCCTTTGATAATTCCGCAATCAATTCCCGATACATAAGTTATCCTCTGAAAATCACTTGATGTCCGCGTGGTGCGCCTGAAGCGACTTCACTCCGAAATGCGTGTTTTCCTTTATCGCGCGTATGCCCTCTGCGCTTGCTTTTGCGGCAGCCATTGTGGTTATATACGGCACGCGGTGTTTTATCGCGGCTTTGCGGATATAGCTGTCGTCATGTGCGCTTGTTTTGCCTGCGGGAGTGTTGATTATGAGCTGAATTTGCCCGTTTGCAATTTCGTCTGCTATATTCGGTCTGCCCTCGTACAGCTTGAAGATTTTCTCTACGGGAATGCCCGCGTCCTTTATCATGCTGTAGGACGCGCCTGTTGCAACTATCTTAAATCCAAGGTCGCTGAACGCTTTTGCTATCTCGATAAGTTCAGGCTTATCGCGGTCGCAGACGCTTAACAACACCGTGCCCTCGTCAGGAAGCCTTGTCTGTGTAGCTTCCTGCGCCTTGTAATATGCCTCGCCGAATGTCGGCGCAATACCAAGCACCTCGCCTGTTGAACGCATTTCGGGACCTAACAGCGGATCAACTTCCGGGAACATATTAAACGGGAATACCGCTTCTTTTACGCCGTAATGGCTGATTGCACGGTCATGCAATTCGGGCACGGGCGATTTTCTTCCCGTAAGCGGAGATGTTATAATATCCGTCGCAAGTCTCACCATATTTATATCGCAGACCTTTGAAACAAGAGGCACGGTACGCGACGCGCGGGGATTTGCTTCAAGAACGAACACCGTATCGCCCTCTATGGCATACTGCATGTTCATAAGCCCCTTTACGCCCATTTCAACGGCAATTTTCCTTGTATAGTCCTTAATGGTTTCAATATGCTTCTGCGAGAGATTTTTTGCGGGGAGTATGCAAGCCGAATCTCCCGAATGTATTCCCGCGAGTTCAATATGTTCCATAACCGCGGGAACAAAGCAGTGTTCGCCGTCTGAAACAGCGTCCGCTTCGCATTCTGTCGCATGATTTAAGAAACGGTCAATCAGAATAGGACGGTCGGGTGTTACGCCGACTGCCGCCGACATATATACCCTCATCATCTCGTCGTCATGAACAACTTCCATTCCGCGTCCTCCAAGAACATAAGACGGGCGCACCATAACGGGATAGCCTATCCTGTTTGCGATTTCAAGTGCTTCGTCAACATTTACCGCCATTCCGCTTTCGGGCATGGGAATTTCAAGCTTGTTCATCATCTCGCGGAACAAATCTCTGTCCTCCGCTTCGTCAATGGTTTCGGGAGAAGTTCCGAGGATATTCACGCCGTATTTCTTCAAATCGCCCGCGAGATTAAGCGGAGTTTGTCCGCCGAACTGCGCGATAACCCCAACGGGTTTTTCTTTTTCGTAAATTGACAGCACGTCCTCCAAAGTAAGCGGTTCAAAATACAGCTTATCCGAGGTGTCATAGTCGGTAGAAACTGTTTCGGGGTTGCAGTTTACGATAATTGACTCAAATCCGAGTTTCTTAAGCGCAAGCGCCGCATGAACACAGCAATAGTCGAACTCAATGCCCTGTCCTATTCTGTTAGGACCTCCGCCCAAAATCATAATCTTCGGCTTGTCGGTATTGACGGGGCTTTTATCTTCAGAAAGGTTATATGTTGAATAGTAATACGCGCTGTCCTGCGTACCGCTTACATGAACGCCTTCCCATGCCTCGCGTATGCCTGCTTTAAGGCGTGCGTTTCTTATCTCCTCTTCGGAAACAGAAAGAAGCTGACTTAAATATCTGTCGGAGAAACCGTCCTGCTTTGCCTTTTTCAGCACATCTGCAGTCGGTATACTGCCCTTTAACTTAAGCAACTCGTTTTCTTCATCGACAAGTTCTTTCATCTGTTCAATAAACCAGTGCTTGATTTTCGTCAGCTGATATATTTCCTCAACAGTTGCGCCCTTGCGCAAAGCTTCGTAGATGATAAACTGCCTTTCGCTTGAAATAGTACGGAGTTTATCAAGAAGTTCATCTTTTGAAAGTTCATGAAAATCACACGCAAACCCCAAGCCGTATCTTCCTGTTTCAAGACTGCGGATTGCTTTCTGGAAAGCCTCTTTATAGGTCTTGCCTATGCTCATTACCTCGCCGACTGCTTTCATCTGCGTTCCGAGTTTGTTTTCGGCATTCTTGAACTTTTCAAATGCCCACCTTGCGAACTTAATTACCACATAGTCGCCGCCGGGCTTGTATTTGTCGAGCGTTCCGTACTTGCCGCAAGGTATCTCGTCAAGCGTAAGACCGCACGCGAGCATTGCCGAAACAAGAGCGATAGGAAATCCTGTTGCTTTTGAGGCAAGCGCGGAAGAACGAGATGTTCTAGGGTTGATTTCAATGACGATAACTCTGCCCGTTTCGGGATCGCGGGCAAACTGACAGTTGCACCCGCCTATAACCTGAATTGCTTCAACTATCTTGTAAGCCTGACGCTGTAAGTCAAGCTGAACATCTTCGGGAATTGTCAGCATGGGCGCTGAACAGAACGAATCGCCCGTATGAACGCCGACGGGATCGATATTTTCAATAAAGCAGACAGTGATTATATTGTTTTTCTCGTCGCGGACAACTTCAAGTTCAAGTTCTTCCCAACCGCTTATGCACTCCTCTACAAGCACCTGCCCGACAAGGCTTGCCTGAAGTCCTCTAGCGCATACTACTTTCAGTTCGTCAACATTGTACACCATTCCTCCGCCTGCGCCGCCCATTGTATAAGCGGGACGGAGAACAACGGGATAACGGAGTTTTTCAGCGATTTTAACCGCGTCATCAACAGAATACGCAACCTCGCTTCTCGCCATTTCAATGCCAAGATTTTCCATAGTATGCTTGAACTCAATTCTGTCCTCGCCTCTGCGGATAGCGTCAATCTTAACGCCTATTACCTTAACGCCGTACTTGTCGAGAACGCCTGCCGCGCCAAGTTCCGAACAGAGATTAAGACCTGACTGACCGCCCAAATTCGGCAAAAGCGCATCGGGGCGTTCCTTTTCGATAATCTGCGTCAATCTGTCGAGATTAAGCGGTTCGATATAGGTTATGTCCGCAACATCGGGATCCGTCATAATTGTCGCGGGGTTTGAGTTTACAAGAACAATTTCGTAGCCAAGCTTTTTCAGAGCCTTGCACGCCTGTGTACCCGAATAGTCAAACTCGCAGGCTTGTCCTATAATTATAGGACCTGAACCGATGATAAGAATTTTGTTGATGTCCTGTTTCTTTGGCATAATTGAATAACTCCGTTCCCGTACATAATACGTTATATTTTTCTGTCTGCAAGTTTCCTTGCACAATATACACTATCTATAATCATAACATATTTTTCACAAAATTTCAAGTCCATATGGGCAAAAAAACCAAATTTTGAAAATTTTCTTAAATAGTTTACCATTTGTTAAAGTATTTGTGATAGAATATAAATATCAGTTTAAGACGGAGGAAATAATTATGCGAAAAAAGCTTTTGCTTGTATATAATCCCGTATCGGGAAACGGAGGGATACTTTCTTCGCTTGCCGAGGTTATCTCAATATTCACCGCGGCAGGCTATGACGTCACCGCGCACCCTACTTCACATCAGGGTGACGGAATGGAGTTTATAGGTCAGTATGCCGGAAATTTCGACCTTGTGTGCACCTGCGGAGGAGACGGCATGCTTCATGAACTGTTCTGCGGAATGAAAGGGCATGACGGAAAATGCGCATACATTCCAACGGGCACGGTAAATGACTTCGCAACTTCCATGAAAATCCCGAAAAACATACCCGAAGCGGCGAAAATGATTGTTGAGGAAAATTACAGGAAAATTGACGTCGGAGAGATAAACGGAATGCGGTTTGCGTATATCGCGGCATTCGGCGTGTTCACTGAAGTCAGCTATTCGACAAGCCATAACCTGAAAAGCGTTCTGGGATCGTTCGCGTATTTTCTTGAGGGCATGAAACGCTTTGATCCCAACTATTTCGGAGAAAAATCCGCAAAGCTTAAAATCACCTGCAACGGTGAAACATACGAAGATCAGTTCTCGTTTGGAATGGCAGGCAACACGCTTTCTGTCGCAGGTTCTACGCTCACAGTACCGTCAGACGCGTCTATGGAGGACGGTCAGCTTGACTTTCTGTTTATTAAAACGCCGAAATCGCTTGCCGATTATGATAAAATCCGCATGGCGCTTACAAACGAGGACAAGCCTTGCGAGAACATCCTGAGACTGCGTTCGGACAAACTTGTCCTGGAAGCAGAAACACCCGTGGACTGGGACCTCGACGGCGAATTTGGTGGAAATTTCGCGAAGGCTGTCTTTTCTGTCAATAAGCAGGAAATTACCATAGCTTCCAAAGAGTAAAGGAACTAAGAGCGCAAGGCGAACTAAGAACGCAAGGGGGAAACCTTTTGAAAAAGGTTTCCCCCTTGAACCCCTTTCTAAAACTTTCATTATGGTTGGTGGCGATAAAGTTCTTTGACACCTAATAGAAAAAGAGCATTAAGTTCAAAGCAACGTTGGCGTTATAAAGTTTTTGAAAGGGGAGTTTGAGGGGAAAACTTTTTTCAAAAAGTTTTCCCCTCAATTTTGTTCCTAATGTGATTTTACTGTTTAAATTTGCTGTTTTACTTAGTGCCGAACAATCTGTCCGAGCCATCGCCTATGCCGGGAATTATGTACAATTCCTCGTTAAGACCTTTGTCAATTCCACCGCAGAATATCTCGATATCCGAAAACTTGTCGTGGAATGCCTTTATACCCTCAGGGCAAGCCAAAAGGCACATGAACTTTATGTTTTTCGCGCCCGCTTCTTTTACTATCTCAACCGTCTTTATCGCAGAAACGCCTGTTGCAAGCATCAGGTCCATTATGATAACTTCGCGGTTTGCAATATCAAACGGAAGTTTGCAGTAATATTCCGTTGCGGTGTTGTTGTGCATTTTGTCGCGGTAAATTCCGACATGCCCTACCTTTGCCGCAGGCACAAGCGCCAACGCGCCGTCAACCATGCCTAAGCCCGCTCTCATAATCGGCACAAAAGCAACTTTTCTTCCGCTGATAATCTTTGCGTCCGCAAGCGCAAGCGGAGTTTCGATTTTAACGTCCTTAAGCGGCAGGTCGCGCGTTGCTTCATAGCATATGAACATGGAAATTTCGTTTACAAGCTCGCGAAATTCCTTTGAGCCTGTGTTTTTGTCGCGCAGAAGCGACAGTTTATGCTGAACAAGCGGGTGGTCGCAAAGTACAAGATTTTCATAGTTCTCCATTTAATTTTCCTCCAGTTTCATTAGTTTTTCAACTCTCGCCGTATGTCTCCCCTGCTCAAACTCCGTGTCAAGGAAAATATCGACAAGTTCAAGCGCAAGTCCTGCGCCAAGCACCCTGCCTCCCAGACAAAGCACATTTGCGTCATTGTGCAGGCGCGTATACTTCGCGGAATACCAGTCAGAGCAGACTGCCGCGCGAATGCCGTTTATCTTGTTTGCCGCCATTGACATTCCTATTCCCGTGCCGCAGACAAGTATTGCTTTTTCGCACTCGCCGCTTGTCACCTTTTTGCAGGTAATTTCTGCAATATCGGGATAATCCGCTTTTTCGCCGTTGCACCCGCAGTCGGCAAATTCAATGTTTCTGCTTTTAAGATGCTCGATAACAGCAAGTTTTAGTTCATAACCGCCGTGGTCACAGCCTATTGCTATCATGCTTTTCCCTCCTGCTCAAGTTTTTCGCGCTCCGCCTGCGATAGCCTTAAATAACTCGGCATAAGCGAAGCGGGATTTATTTTCGGTTTTCCGTATGCCGCAAGGCACACGCCGCTCCCGCGCTGATACCTTAATACAAGCGGCGCGAGTTCATATTTTTGCCCTGTGAAATCATGCGCTAATTGTGCGCCGTCGCCTGCTAAAATCAAACGCCCGTCTGTTTTTGAAAGTTCATCTGACAATTCCGAAAGCTTTATTGCCCTGTCCTCACAAAGCCTTGTTATAATGCCGTTTTCCGATTTGAAAAGCGCGTTGTACACCTGGCTTAACCGCGCGTCCATACATGCGCAGATAACGGCGTCTATTCCCAAAAAGTTGTAAGCGATTGCTTCCAGCGTTGAAACGGGAATAACGGGAATGCCCGCGCCCATTGCCATGCCTTTTACGCAGGATATGCCTATCCTTAGTCCCGTAAACGAGCCCGGTCCGTTTGTCACGGCTATTTCATCAATATCCGATATTTTTACCTCGGCATTTTTCAGCATTTGTTGAATTTCCGGCAAGAGCGTTTCCGAATGTGTATGGCGGGTATTAAGAAACTGCTCGGCTATCATCTTTTCGCCGTCATACAGCGCACAGCCCGCCGTTATTGCCGAACTGTCAATCCCCAAAATCATATACAATCCTCCGCTCGCTGTCTGAAAGCTTTTCAATGCGCACCTTAACGGCGTTTTTAAACTCCTGTTCAAGTTCGGGAATATTCTCGCTCCATTCCGCGCAAATTATCCCGCCCCTGTCGAGGTAGTCAAAAAAACCTATGGCGTACAAATCGTCAGTATTTGAAATCCTGTACAAATCGAAATGAAACAGCGGGAATTTCCCGTAATATTCGTTTACAAGCGCAAACGTAGGACTTGTGACAACCTCGGAAATTCCGAGCGCTTTGGCTATGCCCTTTGTGAATGTCGTCTTGCCCGCGCCCAAATCGCCCTCGTACAAAATGATACTGCCCGCAGAAAGGGTTTTCGCAAGTTCTTTGGCAATTTCTTCCGTTTCCTCTGCTGAATGGGAAATAAACTCGCTTTTCATCAGAAAAGTCCCGTGATAACGCCGTTATCGTCAATGTCTATATTATTCGCGGCGGGTATTTTCGGAAGCCCCGGCATTGTCATAATTTCACCCGTATACGCAACGACAAACCCCGCGCCGTTGCTTGAACGGACGTCGCTTACGGTTATCTTGAAGTTTTCTGGTTTTCCGAGTTTTGTCGGATCGTCGGACAGTGAATACTGCGTTTTCGCTACGCACACGGGAACTTTGTCAAGTCCGAGGCTTTCAATTGACTGAATGGCTTTTTCGGCAGAAGCCGTGTACTCAACGCCGTCCGCGCGGTATATCTCGCGCGCGATAATATCAAGCTTTTCCTTTATTGAAAGCTTTTCGTCATACAAGGGAGCGAAATTGCTCTTTTCGGTTTCGATTGTTTCAACAACCGCGTTTGCAAGTTCAACAGCGCCCTCTCCGCCTTTTAAGAACACATCGGAAAACGCGCACTTTGCGCCTTTCTTAGCGCAGTAATCACGCACAAACGCTATCTCCGCGTCCGTATCCGTTGCGAAATGGTTTATCGCAACAACAACGGGCACACCGTATTTACGCATATTTTCGATATGAACGCCGAGGTTTGCTATTCCCTTTTCAAGCGCGCTGAGGTTTTCCTTTGTGAGTTCGGGTTTTGCAGCACCGCCGTTGTATTTAAGCGCGCGGATTGACGCCACAAGAACAATGCAGTCGGGCTTTAATCCCGCAAATCTGCACTTTATATCAAGAAATTTCTCCGCGCCAAGGTCAGAGCCAAATCCCGCTTCTGTTATTGTATAATCCGCAAGCTTCAGTGCAAGTTTTGTTGCCCTTATCGAATTACAGCCGTGAGCGATATTTGCGAAAGGACCGCCGTGTATTATCGCGGGGTTGTTTTCAAGCGTCTGCACGAGGTTTGGATTTATCGCGTCTTTAAGCAAAACGGTCATTGCGCCTACTGCTTTTAAATCGCGCGCGAAAACAGGCTTGTTGTCGTTGGTATATGCGACAAGTATGTTCCCAAGACGCTTTTTAAGGTCGCTTAAATCAGCCGCAAGGCAGAGTATCGCCATTATCTCGCTTGCAACGGTTATCTGGAAATGGTCCTCGCGGGGAATGCCGTTTATTTTCCCGCCCAAGCCGACAATGCAGTTTCTTAGCGCTCTGTCGTTCATATCAAGACAGCGTTTTAAAAGTATCCTGCGCTGGTCGATATCAAGTTCGTTGCCCTGCTGTATATGGTTGTCAATCATGGCGCAAAGCAGGTTGTTTGCGGCAGTTATCGCGTGCATATCTCCCGTAAAATGGAGGTTTATATCGTCCATAGGCACTACCTGCGCATAACCGCCTCCCGCGGCACCGCCCTTGACGCCGAAAACAGGTCCAAGTGACGGCTCGCGCAGCGCAAGG